>CAMEQX010000036.1 GCA_945933905.1 uncultured Clostridia bacterium | reverse complement strand
TATCGAAACGGCGCGAAAAGTTACCGGTCACGCAATTCCCGCGGTTGAAACAGAACGCCGCGCAGGAGACCCCGCAAGACTTGTTGCATCAAGCGAAAAAGCGAAGAAAATCCTCGGCTGGAAGCCCGTTCACGACAGTCTTGAGGAGATTATCGCGAGCGCGTGGAACTGGCACAAAAATCACCCGAATGGATATGATTTGTGAAAAAATCGGCGGAAATTGCGCTGATTTTATATAAATAATTGCCCGTGTGGAATTCCTCGCGGGCTTTTTTGTATAAAAAAATCATTTCCAAAAATGTAATTTTTTGAAAAAATATTGAAAAATCTGTAAAAATATGTTATAATATGTATTTAAGAAGTACTTTGATTTTAAATCAATCAAGAAAAGAGGTACATAATGATGAAAAAAAGGCTGATTTTGCTCTTTATTGGGCTGTTTTTGATTTTTCAGCTTGGCGGCTGCGCGGCAAATACAATTCAGACAACTTCCTCAAGCAGCTCGGAGCAGACCGAAAACGAGAGCGGCGGTAAAATTCAACTTGTTTTTGAATATCAGGACGGGCGCGTGAGTAAAAATTTCGAGGAAAAGCTTGAATCCCTTTTCCCCATGGATATTGTTATGGACTGCGTTACGTCAACAATTCCGCATCTGCGCTTGCACGAGGAGCTGACGCACGATATGGCTCCCGATTTTGTCCTTTGCGAGTTTATCAGACGCTTTGACGATGAATTTTTGGCGCAGTATTTTTATGATATGGGAGCGGAAAGCTTTGTAAACAACTACTATTTAAGCGCGCTGGAATCCTGCACGTCCGCCGACGGAGGTCTTTATTATCTGCCGGGTCCAAGCTATGTTTACGGAATTGCTTATGATAAAACCGCTTTTAGAGAGCTTGGGCTTTCTGTCCCGAAAAATTACTCCGAGTTTGTAAAGCTTATTAAAGATGTTGAAGCTATGGGACTCAAAGGAACCAAGCCCGACCCCCACGACCCCGAGAAAACAATCGAGGTTCCTGTTCGCGCGTTTGTTCCAACAATGCGCTGGTGCGATATGTCGGCGATTATGTTCAACACAATAAACTACGCGGACTGTTTTCGCGGCATTTCAAACGGCGTTTGGCTTGACGATTATCAAAAGGGCGAGGAAAGTATGGTAGGTCACCTCGAGGGCGCGGCTGAAAAATATCTCAAGCTCTTTGAGGACGGAATTCTTACAACAGACCTTTGGGAAATGCAGCCCGGCACCCGCAGCAGAATGCTGTACGAATACCACACAAGCCTTATGACGATTGAAAGCCAGCAGGCTTTTCAAATCAACGCGGATTATACCCGAGACAAGCCCGAAATCGCTCACGAAATCGGTCTTATGCCTATTTTTACAAGCGACAATCCGAATTCGGACTATCTCTACGCTATTCCAAGAAGCTTTGTCAGCATAACAGCGCAAGGTGCAAAGAATTCAGAAAAGCTGGAAATGATGCTGAAAATTATGGAATACCTCTCGACAACCGAAGGTCAGATGCTTTTAGTGGACGGAAGCGATTATTTCGGCTTTCTGAAAAACGACACCTCGCTTACAAGCGACTATTACGCCGACGTTATGGACACTATCAAAGAAGGCCGCGTTATAACAAACTTCTTCTTTGAAGGCGCGAAAAACGGCGACGCGGTTGAAACCTATATGCACGACGCAACACCCGCGCTGGTAAACGGCGAAATCACAATCAACGAGTGGCTGAAAACAGCCGACGAATATCGCGATAAAGCAATTTCTCCGAAGCCTCAGAACAACTACGGCACTATTGCGGAAAATCTCGAGCCTATTCAGGCGGCGTATGTTGATGGGCTTGCTTATCTTAGCAGTATGGACGCCGACCTTGCCTATGTGCCCGTTGCCTCGGCTTTTGGCACTCGAAGCTGTTATTACAGCGGCACTGTCAACGACGACACCATCAAGCTTATCTCAACCGAAAACGCCTTTCACGTCACAAATCTCGAGGAAAAGGAGCTCACCTATGTGGTTGCGGAAATGACCGGTCGGGAGCTTATGGACAGGATTGTAGAGGTCTGCGACAACGCAATGGCAGGGCTTGCCGGCGCGGAGGTTATCTACTCTCGCTCGGGCGAGGGCGCGGCGCACTATGTTTCAATCAAGATAAACGGCGAGGAGCTGGATATGAACAAAACCTATCGAGTGGCAGCGCTCTGGGGAGCGGTTCCCAAAAGCAAGATTGTCGAGGAACACCCCGAGCTTAAGTTCAAGAATATGTTTATCAAGTATCTTTCCGATATCGGCGGAACAATCACTGCTCCCAAGGAGCTTTCCATTGTAGACTGACGCGCTAAGGGGGTGCATTGTCTTTGAACAGGGTAAAGATTAAGGCGGCGCTGATTGTTTTGGTGCTGATTACCGCGCTTGTTGTTGTGTTTTTTCTGCAAAAAAACACGCTTTCCTACGTCAACGATGTCAGCGAAAAAACTGCTCTCAAGCTTCTCTCCGAAAGCGCCTATCAGGTGCAGGAGGTGCTGAACAATCAGATGTACAACATACAAAGACGTATGGAGATGATTGAATGCGGGCTGTCGTCCATCAGCAGTTCTACAAGCGGCTCAGAACAGGCAAGTATGGAAGCACAGGCGGTTGCCTATCTCAAAGCAAGTCTGGGTGACGCTTATAACCTTCAGATGATTGACGGCGACGGAAAGTATATCGACCAAAACGGAGAAAAGGGCTATATAAACCTCACGGCAGACATCTTCCCTCTTTTTCGTGAACAGCAGAGAATTTGCGTTCTTCATCAGCATGGCGAGCAGGATTCGCTGCTTTTCGGAATGCCCATAAAACCCGTTTCGCTGGGACAAATGGAAATCCGCTACATAATGGGATATTTTCGTCTTGATACCTTTATGGAGCTTCTGTCTCTTGAATCCTATGCGGGAGAAGGAAAAATCCGTATTGTCAACAAGGAAGGTCTTGTTCTGTTTCGCACGGACAATACGGAAAAATCTCAGCAAAGCTATTATTTTTTCAAATTCCCCGACTCAGCGGAGTTTTATGAGGGCTATGGAATAAGCGACCTTGAGAGCTTCAAAGCAAGCCTGCTGAACGGTGAAAATCACGCAATTCACGTCAAGCTAAGAGACGGAGAGGACTACATCATAAGCTACGCGAAGCCCGAGGGGTATGACTGGTTTGTGACAATTACCGTGGACTATGACTCGGTTTTGGGCGAGCTTGAAAGCAGCATTTCAACTATCGGAAAAACGTCGATTATTGCGTCTATGGTTGTTGTAATAATAGCAATGGCGCTGGTTGTCCTTATCAGCATAGATATCCATAAGGCGCGCGAGGAAAAGAAAAAGCTTGAGGAGCTCAACAATTCTCTTGAACAGGCAAAAATCGTTACAGAGGACGCGCTTATGATTGCAAGAGAAGCAAGTCAGGCGAAAAGCCGTTTTCTATCAAATATGTCTCACGATATCCGCACGCCTATGAACGCAATTATCGGATACACAACCCTTGCTGTAAACAACATTAACGAAAAGGAAAAGGTTCAGGATTATCTGTCAAAAATTCTCTCCTCGGGAAATCATCTGATGTCGCTTATAAACGAAGTGCTTGATATGAGCCATATCGAAAGCGGTATGGTTCATTTGGAGGAAACAGAGGTCAATCTTATCGATGTTCTTCACGATATAAAAACAATCATCGGCGGGCAAATTCACGAAAAGCAAGTGGAGCTGTATATAGACGCGGCGAATATTTCCGATGAAAACGTTTTCTGCGACAAAACACGGCTAAATCAAATTCTGCTAAATCTGATTTCAAACGCAATCAAGTTTACTCCCTCGGGCAAAACGGTTTCAATATGCCTTGTTCAGTCGGAGAACTCACCCGAGGGCAAGGGCGTGTATGAAATACGCGTGAAGGATACGGGTATCGGTATAAGCCCCGATTTTGCGGACAAGCTGTTCTCCCCGTTTGAGCGCGAACGCTCCACAACCGTCAGCAAAATTCAAGGTACGGGTCTCGGAATGACAATAACCAAAAATATTGTCGAAATGATGGGCGGCACCATTGATGTATTCACCGAGCAAGGTCACGGAACGGAGGTTATCGTCAGACTAACCCTGCGCCTGCAAGATAAAGAACACATATCAAAGAATATAGCCGAGCTTGACGGCTTAAGGGCGCTGGTTGTCGATAAGGATTTGAACATCTGCGAAAGCGCTGCAAAAATGCTTTCTCAGGCGGGGCTGCGCGCGGAATGTACAGCTCAGGGAAAAGACGCGCTTCTCCTAGCGGAACAAGCTGCAAAGCTTGGCGACCCTTTTCGCGCCTATATCATCGATTTGCAAACACCCGATATAAACGGAATTGAGATTTCCAAACAAATCCGCTCTTTAGAAGGCGACGCGCCGGTTATTATTCTTTCCGCGTATGACTTTTCGGATATTGAAGCCAAAGCAAAAGCTTCCGGAGTAAACGCTTTCTGCACAAAGCCTATGTTCTTGTCGGATTTGAGCGAGGCTCTTTTGACTGCTTTCGGTCATCAAAAAAAGCAAAGCGAAGGAATTCTTCCCACAGTTTCAAATTCCCGCTTTAAAAACAAGCATTTGCTGTTGGTTGAGGACAACGAGCTCAACCGTGAAATTGCCGTGGAGATACTCAAGAAATACGATTTCATCATCGACACTGCCGCAAACGGCGAGGAAGCTGTCAAAAAGGTGAAGGCGTCCGAAAAGGGCGAATACAGCCTTATTCTGATGGATATTCAAATGCCGCTGATGGACGGGTATGAGGCGACAAAACGCATACGTTCTCTCAAGGACAAGGCTCTGTCGGAAATTCCGATTATCGCGATGACTGCAAACGCCTTCAACGAGGACAGAAATCAAGCGCTGTCCTGCGGAATGAACGGATTTATTTCCAAGCCGATAAACATAAAAGAGGTTATTGACACACTGAGTGAAGTGATAAAATGAGTTGCTGCTATTCGGGTAAAAACGAGAAGATTGCGTCTAAGAAGCGTTCCGATTGGTCATAAAAACAGCTATGTCCCGCGTTTTCAAGAATAACAAGCTTTTTCTCGGGAGCTGTAATTTCGGCGAAATATTTCTCAAACAGGCTTGCGTGGCAGACGTAATCCTCGTTTCCGAAAACAAAAAACACGGGGATTTCAAAGCGGATATTTTTGCCGAAATTATATGTCATCATTGTTTTGTATGTCTCGTCAAACAGTCTGAAATCCTGCTTGAAAAACGTCTTTTTCTCCTTGAAATTCAAAAACGGAGATTTCATCAGCTCATTTACGGGAAAAGACTTTGCGTGTTTTGAGATGTATTTTGAGCCGAGAATATTGTAAATCCGATAGCTCTTGTAGAATTCCGCGTTCATTTTCGGCTCAGAGGGAATTGTGCTTTTGAAATATTCGAGCTTTTTCAAATCGCTCTCGTTTTTGCTCTCCAAAGCCGCTTTCCGAACTGTTTCACACGTTTTCTCAAAGCCCTCGAAAAAGTCGGTGTACTGCCCTACGCCGATATAACAAAGCAGATTTTCCGAGTGACGTTTCGCATATTCCGAAGCAATCGCGCTTCCCCACGAAAAGCCCATAAGAATAAGCTTGTCGAACTCGCAGACCGTGTTAAGATACGCGATAATCTCGTCGATATCACGATCATAATCATCAAGAGTGCCCGTCCGCGCGATTTCACTTGCTTTATCCTTGTTCGCGAAAAAAGTCTTACAGGTGTTGCGCTGGTCCCAGTTTACCACGGTAAATTTTTCCTCCCAGCTTGACTGCAAAACGTGACAAAGTCCCGCCAGAGAACCGCCCGGTCCGCCGTGAACAAACAGCAAAATCGGGTTTGTTTTGTCTTTGCCTCTTATCTGAATATACTGCTTTATGCCGTTTATCACGGGAAATTCATAGCGGTAAATTCCGTTTTCGGTTTCGGGGAACAAAACCGCGTTCTTCATTGATCTACTCATTGATTTCTCCTTTCGGTGCAGAAATTAAGTACAGATTGCGGAATTTTGTGTTTTCGCTCTTCTTTTTCTGATATTTGTCAACAACACCTAAAATCTCTTTCGTCATCTCGGAATAATCCTCGTCGGACAGCTCAATCGCGTAATTCAACAGAAAAAGCTTATCCCGCTCAACGTCGGCTTCCCCGCTGCTGAAATACTTATTGAACAGGTCAAGAATTTGCATCAGACCAATAGTTACAATTTTCATTCCGTCCTCATCGGACGCGGGATTTGCAATATACATCTCCTTAACGGCATAGATGTTTTCGGTCTGCCCTCTCACCTTTCGCGTCTGCGCAACGCAAATCGCCCCGACCTCCAGCATTTTCTCGATTTTACGATACACGGTAGCCCGCGGAACACTTTGGTTTTCCGACAAAATCTCGGAAATCGACATCTGCTTTTTAACTCTTATCATCTGCAAAATCTTGTTTGAAACGGGGTCGGTGAGTACTTTTAGTAGTTTTTCCATATTTTCCTCCACTAGTATCATTGTTGATATCAGTATATCACAAAAATTTTGTAATGTCAAGATGTAAACTAGAAATTTCTTAAAAACATATTGACAAATCTAAATCTATGTTGTATAATATCAAATAGATAAATTTCAATGTGAGGTGAAAAAGTTGAACGAGAAAGAAATTGCAACAATTTTCAAAGCATTCTGCGATGAAAACAGAATTAGGATTTTACTGCTCTTGCTGGGCGGGGAAAAGTGCGCTTGCCTGCTGCTTGAGGAAATGAACATAACGCAGCCTACTCTTTCTCACCATATGAAAATACTGTGCGACAGCGGGATTGTTGTCGGGAGAAAAGACGGCAAATGGATACACTATTCGCTCTCAGACGAAGGTATTGAAAAAGCACAGAAATATCTTGAATTTCTTAGGCGTAAATGAAAGTGAGGAAAACTATGACAAAGTCCGAAAAAGCACTTGAACTGTTTTCAAACAATTTTAACTGCTCGCAAGCCGTTCTGACAGCGTTTGCGCTCGATTTTAACCTTGACGAAACGCTCGCGCTGAAGCTCGGTACATCTTTCGGCGGCGGCGCGAGAAACGGTGAAATCTGCGGCGCGGTTTCGGGGGCGCTGCTTGTTCTCGGCTTGAAGTACGGTCATTTTGAAGCAGACAACAACGAGCAAAAATCCCGCGCATACCAAATCGCCGTTGAATACACCAAGCGTTTCAAGGAAATCAACGGCTCAATCGTTTGCCGCGACTTGCTCGGTTATGATTTGACAAAGCCCGAGGAAATGGCTTGTATAAAGGAAAAAGGGCTGTTCGGGGACGTTTGCCCGAAGATGATAAAATGTGCGGTTGAGGTGCTTGAAAGCGTTCTCGCGGAGTTTGAATAACAGCTTGCCGTGTCAATCACGGCTTGCTTAATGCACGATATATAGATATATTTCAATTATTGAATATTTGCAAGGAGAACTCAATGGATATTAAATCAATCTGGGATTTCTTTCAGAACGAAATTCTCGGAATGGCTTGGCTGAACCGTCTTATCGGCAGCCTGCTGAACGCGCTCGGGCTTGACGTGACGGAGAAAATCGGCGGAAGCGTGCAGTTTTTCATCTATGATTTGATAAAAATTATGGTGCTGCTCGGCGTCTTGATTTTCATTATTTCGTATATTCAAAGCTTCTTCCCGCCCGAACGCACGAAGAAAATTCTCGGGCGGTTTCACGGCATCGGCGCGAACATTATCGCCGCGCTTCTCGGCACAGTCACGCCGTTTTGCTCGTGCTCATCGATACCGCTTTTCATCGGTTTCACAAGCGCGGGGCTGCCGCTTGGCGTTACGTTCTCGTTTCTGATTTCATCGCCGATGGTTGACCTCGGCTCACTTGTTTTGCTGATGAGCGTTTTTGGCTGGAAGGTCGCGTTTGTTTATGTGATTATCGGTCTGATTATTGCCGTTGTCGGCGGCACACTGATTGAAAAAATGCACCTCGAAAATCAGGTCGAGGAGTTTATCCGAAATGGCAAATCTATTGATATTCCGCAAGAGGAGTTACACATAAAAGACCGCCTAAAATACGCTTGGGAACAGGTTTGCGGCACGGCGAAAAAGGTGTTCCCTTTTGTGATTATCGGCGTGGGACTCGGCGCGGTTATCCACAACTGGATTCCCGAGGATTTTATCGTCAAGGCGCTCGGTGACAACAATCCGTTTGGCGTTGTTCTTGCAACTGTCGCGGGTGTTCCGATGTACGCGGATATCTTCGGCACAATACCGATTGCCGAGGCTCTGCTCGGAAAAGGCGCTTTGCTTGGTGTTGTGCTGTCGTTTATGATGGCGGTCACAACGCTTTCCTTGCCGTCGATGATAATGCTCAGAAAAGCCGTCAAAACGAAGCTGCTGGGCATTTTCATCGTGATTTGTACGGTCGGAATAATTATTGTCGGTTATGCGTTTAACGCGCTGCAAAATATCTTAATTTAACAGGAGGAAAACTATGTTTAGCTTTGGAAAAAAAGAGGAAAAGAATGCCTGCAAGTGCAGTTGTACAGCGGAGGATATCGCTGAAATGGATATCAAAAGCTGCTGCGGAGCTGCTGTAAACGGGATTTGCTGCGTAAAGGTGCTGGGAGCGGGGTGCAAGTCGTGCCACGAGCTGTACGAAAACGCGAAAAAAGCTGTCGCGGAAATGGGGCTTTCGGTTGAGGTCGAGTACGTCACGGATATGCAGAAAATTATGGAAAGCGGCGTGATGAGTATGCCTGCGCTTGTGGTCAACGAAAAGGTTGTTTCTATGGGAAAAGTGCTCAAAGCCGCCGAGGTTAAAAAGCTGCTCGAAAAGGAAAGCGTGTGATATGAAAAAAGTTGCTTTTATTGGTAAGGGAAACATGGCTCAGGCTCTGGCTGTG
>CAMEQX010000035.1 GCA_945933905.1 uncultured Clostridia bacterium | reverse complement strand
CCGTGCTTCATCACAACAAGCGTCGGAATGCTCATTACATCGAACATCTCCGCGAGCTGAGGCTCCTCGTCAACGTTGATTTTGCCGACAAGATACTGCGGATTTTCCTCGGCGATGCTGTCAACAAGCGGCGAAACCATCTTGCACGGCCCGCACCACTCCGCGTAAAAATCAAGAAGTACGGTTTTTTCGCTGTTCTTTATTTCGTCAAAATTGCTCAAATTTACGTTCAAAACTGACATTTTTCAAGCTTCCTTTCATTTTATTTCTTTTATTATAACCCAAATCCGCTTGAATTTCAACATTTTTTACGAAAATTATTTTAGATTTTTTCAACAATTTCGGTTTGTTGAAATAAAACGGATTTTTTCATTTGTAAACGATGCCATTTGGTCAAAGTGACAAATCTTTTTTGTGAAAATTTGGTGAAAGTGACGTGAAAAAGCCCGTTGACAAAATTCACCAAATGGTGTATCATTAAAGTGGATTATTTTTCGGACAGATTTCCGAAAGAAAAAAGGAGGATAAAAATGCAGGCAAAAACCACAAACAAGTTTGTTTGCGTGGTGCTGGCAATGCTGATGCTGCTGATGAGCGTTTCGTTCACCGGCTTGAGCTTCAGAGCAAGCGCCGCGGGTACAAGCTATGTGCTTGAGGCAAGCGCTCTTAAGGCTGCCGACGCAGGCACATTTACCGACGGTCAGTCCGTGAAAGCGGGCACCGACAACTTCTTTACGCTGATTTACAGCGCAAAGACAAAAATCGATTCCAGCAAAAAGGATTGGGACGATGGATATCATTCCGAACAGCGTGTGAACTTTGGCGGCAAAGCCACCACTTCTAAGAATGCTATTCAGTTCACAACCGGCGGCGCAGCCGAGGTTAAGGTTTGGTTTGCTGAGGGCGGCGATGATAACCGTCAGATGACCATTCTTGACGCTTCGGGCAACGAGGTTGCTTCGACAAAGGGCAGCTACACGAAGAACACAACGTATCTCGAAACCCTGAACGTTTCTGCTGCGGGAACTTATTTCCTCGGCGGCAAGGAAAACAACAACTATATCTTCAAGGTTGAGGTAACAGAGGTTGCTCCTTCCAAGGAATACGAGTTTGTTTCTTCAACGCTTGGCAAGGCAGACGCGGGCGCGTTTACCGACGGTCAGGCTGTCAAGGCGGGCACCGACAACTACTTCACGCTTTATTACAGCTCGAAGACCAAGATTGACGGCAGCGACAAGAATTTCCCTGATGATACTGTCGGAACTGCTCCGAGAGTAAACTTCGGCGGCAAGGCGGACGTTTCCGTTCCCAAGAACTGCATCAGCTTTAAGACAAGCGGTGCTGCAAACGTCAAGATTTGGTGGGTTGAAGGCGCAGACAACGCCGAGCGTCAGATGGCGATTTTCGACGCTTCGGGAAATATTGTCGCAAAGACCGCAAACACCTCTCTTGCAAAGAATGACCCGTGCGTTTCCGTGCTTCAGCTTGCGAATGCGGGTACATATTTCCTCGGCGGCGATGTCGGAAACAACTACATCTTCAAGGTTAAGGTAACCGAGGGCGGCGCTGTGGTTATCCGTCAGAACTGGGACAGCGTTATCCCTCCCTACATCAACAACATCAAGCTCAACGACAGCGACAAGGGCACAATCGATGTCAAGGTTGTTGCTGATGTCGGCACAAACGGCGGCGACGCGGTTAAGGTTGTGATGTATGACGAGAAGGGCAATGAGGTTGACTCCAAGCAGTCTCTCGCGGAGGACACGGTTCACACGATTTCGTTCTCTCCCGCAGCTTCCGGCAAATACACCTTTGCTCCCGTGCTTATGCGCGATGGTTATGCGGACAAGGACGGCATTTCAAGCTCAACGGATTTCACGCTTCCGCTTGGAAAATCCGCGATTTCTTCCGCTACCAGCAAGGGTAACGGCAAGGTTGAGGTTATCTGGAGCCCCGTAACCGAGGCGACCGGCTATAACGTTTACTGCAACGGAATGAAGGTTGGTTCTACCACCGATACAACTTATATGGTAAACGGACTTACCGTTGGTGAAAAGTGCAAGTTCACCGTTGCTGCAACTCGCGGCAGTGAGGAAGGTCCGCAGTCCGCAGCGATTGAAACCACCGTTACCAAGGACGCAAAGCAGACTTGGGGCTGGGTTCGCTTCGGTACATCAACCGATGACAAGAACAACGGCTATGTCGGCAGCCTCAACGAGGACGGCAAGGTCACCGTTTACTCCGAGAACGGCAAGGGCAAAATTCAGTCCTCCTCAAACGACGGAATTTCGTTCTATTACACGCCTGTTCCCACAAGCAAAAACTTCACTCTCCGCGCAAATGTTCACGTTGACAACTGGGATTTCTCCAACGGACAGGAGGGCTTCGGTCTTGTTGCGCTCGACAGCATTCCCGAGGTCAACAGCTCAAACGTGTTCTGGACGAACTCTTATATGGCTGCGGCAACCCTGATTTCTTACAGATATGACGCGGCAAAGAAGGATAACATCTACAACGGCGTTGTTTTTGACGGCACGGGCGACAAGTACAGTATGTACATCGGTCTTGGCGTTGACACAAAGCTCGGAATGACGAAGGAAAACATCGCTTCCATCTACGAGTCGCCCACGGGCAAGATTGAGTACGGTCAGTATCCTCTCGACCTCTCTCTTGCAAAGAACGGCGCGGCAGCAGGCGACTATAATATGATAGGCAACTGCACCAATCCCGAAAAGCTCCGCGGCACTTCCTACAAGCAGATGACCGACTTTATTCTCGAAATTCAGAGAAACAACACGGGCTACTTCCTCTCCTATTACACAACCGGCGGCACCCTTGTAAAGACGCAGAAATTCTACGACACGAAGGCTCTTGACCGGCTCGATGAGGAAAACGTTTATGTCGGCTTCTTCGCGGCAAGACGCGCTCGCGCAACCTTCTCGAACGTTAAGTTCACGACGGTTGACCCCAAGGACGACGCTCCCGCAGAGGCAAGACCTGTCGAGAAGATTGACGCAAATCTCGTTATTTCCTCGGCGGCTTTCTCCAACTCCACAAGCTACAATCTGCTTGTTACACCGAACGTAAACGGCAAGGTTGACGTTCTTGACGGCGGAAAGGTTTTGGCTGAAGGCGTGACTGTAAAGGCTGATACTCTCGCGTCTATTCCTGTCAGCCTTTTCGGAAACACAAACGAGCTGACGATTAAGCTCACTCCCGACGCGAAGCAGGATTTGGGCGAGGGCAAGGCTCTTGCAAGCACAAAGCCTGTAAATTTTGAGTTCACCGTAACTTATGACGACTATTTCGCAAATCAGAACAACATCTACGTTTCGCCCAATGCCGGCGCATACGGAAACGGCGGTCCCGACTACCCGCTGAGCATTTACGAGGCGGTTAAGGTTGTTCAGCCCGGTCAGAAGATTATTCTTATGGAGGGCACCTACAAGCTCAACAAGCAGCTCGTTATCGAGCGCGGTATTGACGGCACGAAGGACGCTCTTATCTATATGATTGCCGACCCGAATGCAAAGACCAGACCTGTTTTCGATATGCAAAAACAGGTGAACGGTATCACGGCTGCGGGCAATTACTGGTACTTCAGCGGCTTTGACGTAACGAAGTCCGGCAACAACAACGGCGGTTTCCACCTCTGCGGCAGCAACAATATTCTCGTTGACATCAACGCATACGAGAACAGCGACTCGGGTATCTATATCCACTCTTACCGCAACGCAAGCGACCCGAGAGAGCTTTGGCCGCACGACAACCTCGTTCTCAACTGCTCTTCCTATAACAACGCGGACACAGGCTATGAGAACGCAGACGGCTTCGCTTGCAAGCTCACCACGGGCGACAACAACGTATTTGACGGCTGCGTTGCATACAACAACGCAGACGACGGTTGGGACTGCTACGCGAGAGCGTCAAGCGGTTCTATCGGAGCTGTTACAATCAAGAACAGCGTAGCGTTCAACAACGGCTACCTGCTTGACGGCACAAACGCAGGTAATGGTAACGGCTTCAAGATGGGCGGTGAAAACCTCCCTGCAGGTCACACAATCATCAACTCGATTGCCTTCAACAACAAGGCAAAGGGTATTGACTGCAACTCCTGCCCCGACATCAATGTTATCAACTGCACATCTTACAACAACGAGAGCTTCAACGTAGCTTGCTACACCGGCAACGCTACTATCAGCACCGACTTCTCGTCTAAGGGTGCGATTTCGTTCAAGGACAGCTCTATCAAGAGCGGACTCGGCGAAGCTGATAAGCTTGATCCTCAGGGCACTCAGGACACCACCAAGTACGGCGGCGAAACCAACTACGTCTGGAACGGTTCTGCTTCCAAGAATTCCAAGGACGTTAAGGTATCGGCTGATTGGTTCAAGTCGCTTGAGTTCAAGGGTATAAAGCGCAATGCTGACGGCTCTATCAATATGCAGGGCTTCCTCGAGCTCACCGACAAGGCTCCCAAGAACGCAGGCGCGAGAATGACCACCACAAAGGTTGCGAAAATCGAGATTATTCCCGACGAAACGCTTCCTAATCCCCGCATGGGAGTTGAGTTCCCCGTAATCGTTCTGATTGTTCTTCTTTCGGTAACGATAACGGTTCTCATCGCTAAGCGCAAGAGAGCGTAATTTGATAAAAAATTCGTCCGTAATCGCAAGGTTACGGACGTTTTTTTAATAAGGAAAAATCAGCGTGTGGAAATTCTGTTTTGCGGAGTTGTGGTAATAATTTTTAATCATCGTTGCCCGAAAACCGAGCGCCAAAACCTCGCGAAGCAAGTCCTCATCGGACAAATCTGTCTTGAATTCAACGATACAGTGCAGCCCCGAGTCCTCGCCCGAAATGACGGAATTCTTGAAGATATCGAACTGCTTCATTCGCGAAAACAGCTCCGAGCGGCACTTTTTGTAGTGAACGCGCATTCGGTTGATGTGTTTTTCAAGGTAGCCCTCGTCGATAAAACGAGCAAGCGCGTACTGCTCAAAGGTTGACACGGGACAGGAGCAAAACCCGAGCTTTTCCTTGTATTTGCGGAGGAATTTCGGCGGGAGAACCATATAGCTTATGCGGATTGACGAGGCAAGGCTTTTGCTGAAGGTGTTCATATAGATGACCTTGTCCATCACGTCAATGCTGTACATCGAAGGGATTGGCTTTCCCGCAAGGCGAAACTCGCTGTCATAGTCGTCCTCGATGATGAAGCGCTCGGGCGAGCCGCTTGCCCATTCCAGCAGCGAGTAGCGCTTGCCGACCGAGGTTATCACGCCTGTCGGGAAGTGGTGTGAGGGGGAGATGTGGATGATGTTCGCCTTGATTTTTTTGAGGAACTCGATGTCGATGCCGTCGCTCTGCACGGGAATTCTCTCGCATTTCAACCCATAATTCGCGTAAATCTCGGCGATTTTCGAGTAGCCGGGCTCCTCGACCGCGAAAACGTAGTTGTTCCCGAACAGAATGTTCATCAGCATATACAGGTACTCCGAGCCCGCGCCGATGATGATTTGCTCGGGGGCGGCGGTGATGTTGCGGAATTGCTTGAGGTGGCGGGAAATCGCGGCGCGCAGCTCATACACGCCCTCAAAGGACGGTTTTTTGAGCAAACTGGTCTGATTGTTTGCGAGTTCTTCGCGCATCAGCTTAGCCCAGATTGTAAAAGGAAAGAGCTTGTTTTCATCGCCGCTTGTCTGCGAAACGCCGGTGAAACGGCTTTGCTCTGCGGTTTTTTCTGCGGCAAAACTCGCGCTGAGCTTCTCGGCGTAATAACCCTTCTGCGCAACTGACCTTATGTAACCTTCCGCAATCAACTGGTTATATGCGTTTTCAACGGTTATGACGCTCACGCCGAGATTTTGCGCGAAGTTTCTCTTTGACGGCAGCTTTTCATCGGCTTTTATCGCGCCCGCTTCAATATCAGCCTTGATTTTCTCGTAAATCTGAACGTAAAGCGGCTCGGGATTTGACTTGTCCAGCTCATAAGTTATCATATAAAATCAGCCTTTCTGGTATTATAAAAATAGTCTGTTTTGGGTATTGAAATATGGTCACATCTTGATTATACTATGTTTATACAGAAAAGTCAATACTTTTTAGTCTGTCGATAACCCTCCATCTGCTTCGTCAACGGCACATTCGGCAGGCACAAAGCCTAGCCGAAGCGCCGTTTCCTCGCATCTGGGGGCTTCTCGACAGACTATTTTGGCTTTTTAATAATGTATCGGAGGAAATAAAAATGAGTGAAAATCGTTATCAGCTGAACAAGGAGCTTGCGCAGATGCTCAAGGGCGGCGTAATTATGGACGTAACCACGCCCGAACAGGCGAAAATTGCCGAGGCAGCGGGCGCTTGCGCGGTTATGGCTTTGGAGAGAATTCCCGCGGATATTCGCGCGGCGGGCGGCGTTTCGAGAATGAGCGACCCCGCGATGATTAGGGGAATTCAGGAAGCTGTCAGCATTCCCGTTATGGCGAAGTGCAGAATAGGTCACTTTGCCGAGGCGCAGATTTTGCAGGCAATCGAAATCGACTACATCGACGAGAGCGAGGTTCTTTCGCCCGCCGACGACGTTTACCATATCAACAAAAACGAGTTCAAGGTGCCGTTTGTATGCGGCGCGAAAAATCTCGGCGAGGCTCTCCGCAGAATTTCCGAGGGTGCTTCGATGATTAGAACAAAGGGCGAGCCCGGCACCGGCGATGTTGTACAGGCGGTTCGTCATATGAGAATGATTCAGAGTGAAATTGCGCAGCTTGCTTCGCGCCGTGAGGACGAGCTGTTTGAGGAAGCAAAGCGCCTTCAGGTGTCCTATGACCTCGTAAAATTCGTTCACGACAACAAGAAGCTGCCCGTTGTAAACTTTGCGGCAGGCGGCGTGGCAACCCCCGCGGACGCTGCTCTGATGATGCAGCTCGGTGCTGAGGGCGTGTTTGTCGGCTCGGGTATCTTCAAGTCGGGCAACCCCGAAAAGCGCGCGCAGGCGATTGTAAAGGCTGTCACAAACTACGACAAGCCCGAAATGCTTGCTGAGCTTTCGGCAAATCTCGGTGAAGCGATGGTTGGCATAAACGAGCAGGAAATCGCTCTGCTGATGGCGGAAAGAGGAAAGTAATGGTTGCGATTTTAGCCGTACAGGGCGCGTTTATCGAGCACGCGCAGGCTCTCGAAAAGCTCGGAGTTGAGTACAAATATCTGCGCAACAAAGCGGACATCACGCCCGATATCGACAGACTTATTTTGGTTGGCGGCGAAAGCACAACTCAGCGAAAACTGCTAAAAGAGCTTGATATGCTTGAGCCGCTGAAAGCGCTGATAGAGCGCGGCGCGCCTGTTTTGGCAACCTGCGCGGGACTTATATTGCTCGCGGAAAAAATCACAAGCGGCGAGGAGCCTGTTTTCGGGACTTTGCCGATTGAGGTGTGCCGAAACGCCTACGGGCGCCAGCTCGGGAGCTTTTCCACGGTTCAGGACATCGGCGAGGTCAAGGCTTTCCCGATGAGATTTATTCGCGCGCCGTTTGTGGAAAAGGTGCTGAGCGATGAAGTCGAGGTGCTGAACGTCACCGACGGCAGAATAACCGCAGTCAAGTACAAAAATCAGCTCGGCTTCGCGTTTCATCCCGAGCTCACCGAGGACTTGCGGCTGCACCAAATGTTTCTTGAGCTATAAAAACAAGGGGAGCGGACGGCTCCCCTTAAATTTTGCGAAAATCAGCTTACTATGCGATAATTGCTCTTTGAAGTGAGAATGTAAGCGAGAACGTAAACCGTGGAGTAAAGCAAGAAGCAAATAACCGCAACCAGCGCGAGAAATCCCACGTCCATCTGCCCGAAAAGCATCAGCAGCTTTACAATCAGCGGGAACGCAAACGCGATGTGAACGCCCGCAGCGAGAAGCGGCGTGAAGAAAAGCGTGAGCACCTGCGAGTTGATAGACGAGCGGATTTCGGCTTTTGTCATACCGACCTTTTGGAGAATTTCAAACCGCGATTTGTCCTCAAATCCCTCTGTGACCTGCTTGTAGTACATAATCATAACCGCCGCCAGCACAAACACGATACAGAACAGCACGCCGAGGAAGAACAGCCCGCTGAACATCGCGAAGAAATGGCTTCGGGTTTCGCTAACCGAATCGTAAATCATACGGGTATCTTCAAGATAGAGCTTCCCGTCAACCTCATCAACGTTGTGTTCATCGAAAAAACCATGTGCCTTGCGAAAAGTGCTTCTTGATATATCAAACAAAGTTTGGTCATTACAGTCAAGGTCCGTGCCAAAATAATAGAACATAGTCGGCTCGTTCGCGTAGAACACTTTTTCGTCAGGCTCCAAGCTATTCATATCAATCTCATCGAGATTGTGGAAAATTCGCGAACCAACTCTGTAATATGTGTATTTGTTCTCCAGCTTCCGCTGATACTGTGTTTCAAAGTCCTCGTCATTGATAAACGCATAACGGTAATGGTAATTGTTAACGTCGGTATAAACAAGCTCGTTCAGGTGGTCGCCGTCCATAACAACAAAATCGTCAACCGTCCCAACGCACTTGAATAAATCGGTATAATGATTTTGCTCATAAATTATTTTGCCGTTTTCACCTATGGTTTGGATTTTTTCATACCATCTAACAGGAATAACATCATAGGTTTCGTTCTTCGGCTCGCTTTGCAGCTTCAAAATCAGCGCCTCGCCCTTGTTTACCGTGAGATTTGTCCCCATAACCGCGTTATAGTCGGAAATCGGAATGAGATAAAAACTCACTGACGGCAAAGTGTTGTAAAGTTCAGTCAACTCATCTGCCGTCATTCCTTCGGTATTTTCATCGGTCAGCAGTTTTTGGTCGCGATATTGATTAGATTCACTGTGAAGATAGCGATATGTCACGAAATCATGCGGGTTTGCGTTATATTCAAGCGCGGTTTCGTTTATAATTTTTCCAAGCTCATCAACAATCTCTTGGTTATCAGAAACCAGCTGAAATGTCAAATCCCTCGGATACATTCTCCGCATAATCTGCGCCGAGCCGAAATAAAGCCCCGAGGTTGAGATTATCGTAAACAGCGCCATACACGCGAGCACGCAGATTGAAGCAAGTCCCGCGCCGTTTCGTTTCATACGGAAAGCCATCTGCGAGGTGGAAACGAAGTGGTTTGTTTTGTAGTAATACTTTTTGTTCTTTTTGAGT
>CAMEQX010000034.1 GCA_945933905.1 uncultured Clostridia bacterium | reverse complement strand
CTTCATCAATGCGCGTTTTTTTGTCTCGGAGGGCTTTATCACGCCAAAGCTTTACGTCACCGAGGATTGTGACATTTCTTACACGGTTCTGTTGGATTACGGATTGTTTGACGACAAGCAAACCGCCGAGAAAACGCTGGAATTCCTCACGGGTTATATGCCCTCTTTCCTCAATAATGTCAGTCATTATATCTTCAGCACGGTTCTCGGCATAGCCAATTCAAGCACGGCGATAAGCAAATTGAAGAGTGATTTGCTCGAAGAATAGGGTGATTTTTATGACAGAAATCAAAACCGAAAGGCTGCTTCTGAAATCAACTCTCACCGACATCGACAGAACAAAGGAGATGTTTTCGGAGATTTCCGCGGCAAACGAGATTGAGGCTTATTTCGGGATACCGACAAAGGAAGAGATTTTCTCCATAAAGTTTCCGGGCTTTTTCAACATCTACCACAACGAACAATACATAGGTTACGCCGCGCTTCATCGTGACAACAATAAAACCGACGACTATGAAACGGAAATCTATATTATCACTCGGTACAGGCGGCAGGGCTTCGCTGAGGAAGCACTCAAAGCGCTTATCGGCGCGGCTTTCTGCGGAGAAATCGTCGGAAAGGTTGATAGAATAACCTCCTCGGTTAAACAAGAAAACGCTCCGTCAAGAGCGCTGATGTTGAAAATCGGTTTTGTTCAGGAGAAAGAATGTGTGTGTTTTGTTGTGAATGAACATCAAAAATTTGTCGCACTTGAGTTGGTTCAATTTTACCTTACAAGAGAGCTTTTCTCCCGATAATTCAAAAAAAATACCCTCCGCTTCAAAAAGCAGAGGGATTTTTCGTTTAAATGGATTACGCTATTCCGAGGAACATTTTGAGGATTATCAGAGCGTCCTTTGAGTTAATCCAGCCGTCCTTGTTGACATCGGAAACAGCGGGATTTACGCCCTTTTCAAGCCCGAGGAAATCCTTGAGAACAGCAAGCGAATCTTTTGCGTTCAGAATACCGTCGTTTGTTATATCGCCGGGACGGTCGCTGAATTCGCAGAGCATAACGATATATTCGCCCTTCTCAAACACGCCCGAAAGAACAACCGTTCCGTCCTTTTCAAGCATAGCGCAGGTTACGAAAACGGGTTTTCCGTCAACGAGCCTGTAAAGATTTGCGAATTTTCCCGCGTGCTCCGCCTTGAACGCGAGCGCGAGGTCTGTCGGGATATTCGTGTCGTTTATCCTGAATCGAATTCCCTCAACGCCGCGCAAGCCGCTCGTTCCTTGCGAGGTTGTCTTGACAAAAGCAAGGTCAGCCGCCTCGGTTTTTTCAATCTTTGCACCGTCCGTTTTCCAGCTCTTTTTGTCGTCAAGCTTGAATGTTACCTTGATTTTCTTATCTGCGATTACCTTGATAACCTCAGCGGGAATAGTTGTGTTTCCGTTGAGCTCGATTTCGATTTCAGAGCCCTCGGGAAGCTTCGCGAGGTCAGCGGCGATTTCACTCCAGCTCTTTGCAGAACCGTTTATTGTGGGCTCGGAGCTTGTTGAAGCTGAAGGAGAATATCCTCCGCCTCCCCCGCCACCGCCGGTGCCGCCGGAAGAATATTTCTTGAATGTCGCAGAAGCAACATCGCTTTGCGTCATTCCTATCTTCACGGCAATCGCCTTAACCGTGGTTGTCGAGGAAACCGTAAACGCGCCCGTGTATTTGTTTTCGGGAGAAATCGTCGGAGTTTTGCCGTTTGTGGTGTAATAAATCTCCACATCGCTTGTGCGACAGGTTATTGTGATTGTCGGGGACTCCGTGAAGGTGTGTCCCATCGGAGAAATCTGCGGTGTTGCAACATAGCCCGTCTTTGACGCAATTTCATATTTGCAGATGGTGCAGACGCTTGCGGTTGTTGCCGAAGCTTCTCCGTTAGGAGTGTGCGCGGCTTTATCAAGCGGTGCGTGGCAATCCACACATTCGTGCCAGTGACCTGTTGCATTATGCGACCAGCTGCTTGACACGTTTTTGTGATTGTCAACGTCAAACGAGCCGTATTCTTGATTGCAGACGGTGCAGACAGCCTTTGTTGTGCAGGTTGCTGTGCCACCCGAGTGCTCCTCGGCGTCAATTTCATCGCCACACTCGTCGCAGCTATACCAATGCCTGCCGTTGTCATATCTCAGATACTTTGCTGAATGAGTACATTCGGTAACGACTATTCTTGCCGTGCCTGTTCCATCTTGATAATCCGTGGAAGAGGAAGTTTTCGCGATGATAAGGATAACCGTATTTGCCGGAGCATCTTCCGGAATATCAAAAGTGCCGTTTTCAACAGAAGTTGGCTCTCCGCCGTTTATCGTATATGTCAGGATTGCTGAGGGAAGGTCGGTCATAGCGTTGTTGTTGGGGTTTTTGACAGTCGTTGTAACCGTGATTGTGCTTCCCGCAGTCGCCGTAGAAGCGCTCGGAATTACAGCTATTGTCGGTGTTGCCGCGGATACTGTCACGGGAATTGTTCTTGTGATAAGGTGAGTTGAGGAGCTGTAACCTTCAACCGCCGAATAATCGTAATTCACGTCATCGACAGGCTCGTTTGTGACAGCTTGATAACCGCTGTTTGAAACAGAAGGAGTTGTGAAAGGCTCAGCCCAGCTCCAGCCCTCGCTGAGCTCCGAGTAATAGAGCGGCAAGCCGTAGCCGATATCCGAAGCGGTCGGCGAGGTTACAGCGGGTGCTGTCGCTTTGCCGATTGTGGTTGTGCAGGAGCCTGTCGCGCCCTTAAGCCACGGAATTGTTCCGGTGAACGAAACATCAACCGTCATTTCCCCCGCACCGACTTTTTCCGTGATGACAAAAATAGGCGTTCTGCCGCTGATATCGATATAGCCGATATCCTTGCCCTGCATTTCAATCCAAATCTTGCTTCCCGTAGGAGACAAATCAAGGCGGAAAGTGAAGTTGTTATCAAGAGTTCTGCCGTTGTGCTTTATCACAAGCTTCAAGCCCGCAAGCAAGCTCGGGTCGCTCATATTAAATATTTCGCCCGAGGAATAGCATTTCCCGTTAATCTTAAGCGCCCTGTCAACAGAGAATTTGAGTTCATCGCCGTACTTAATGGGCAGGGTGTTTTCGTTTTTGATGATAAATGCGGGAGTGTAGGTTTCCTTCAGCTCGTTTGCTCGGATATTTTTAAGCGTCGGGTAAAACAGAGTGTAGTTTGTGTAATTATTCGGCTTCTTAACCCAAACCGCGTCCGAGCCGGGCAGGAACGTGTCTGCGGTAATTTCAGGCATTTTCTTGCCGCCGGGATAGCCTCTCTGACAATCGGTAATATCCGAATTGAAACAGCAGTTTTCGACATCGTTCGTTGAAATCGCTCTGCCATAGCCGTAGATATTATCGCAAGAAGTGCCGCTGACATTGCCGAGATTTACGCAGTTCTGAACCTTTGCGGCGTCCTTGTTTTCACCGACAATACCCGCAGCGCGCTCTCCCTTGACCTCGCCGACGTGAATGCAGTCCTTGATTGTTCCGCCGTTATAGCCGCAGATGCCGCCGCTGTATTTTGTCGCGGTGACATCGGCTTCAACCAAGCACTCCGAGATTGTCGCGCCGCCGTTGTAGCCGCAGATTGCACCGACATATTGATTGCCCTTGAAGGTAGAATTTGCTATGCGGAGCTTTTCGATATTGCCGCCGCTTGTATAACCGAACAAGCCGACCTTATCTGCGCTTGCGTTGGTGAAACTAAGCCCGCTTATCGTGTAGCCGTCGCCGTTGAAGCTGCCGCAGAATTTATTGGTTTCCGTGCCGATAGAAGTCATCGCGATGTTTTCCATCGAAATATCGTTCATAAGAACAGCGCAGACATTTGTTAGTCTTCCGCTGTTTACACATTCTGCCAACCACAACAGATGGCTCTGATTTCTTATCTGATAGTATCCGTCTGAGTTTTGCGGCTCGGAAGGCAGAACCAAATTGCACAAATCGCAGAATTCGCCGCTGTGGTTATGGTAACTGCTCTGCGCGAAGTAAACCCCGTTTGAGCCGTTATTTTTCACGGGCAAATCGTCTTTATCAGCGCCGCTGAGCTTCTGTCCCCATACAAGCGTTGACTGATTGCCGTTCAGATTATAGGCGACCTTGCCCGATGTGAAATCAGCGCTTTCAGCGGCAAATCCCGCGTCGCTTGCGCCGATAACATTGCTGCCGAGATAATAGCTGTTTGTCACCGAGCCAAATGTTTCATGGATTTTGCCGACAAGTCCGCCGACATTGGTGCTTCCGCTTACCGCTGCCGTGCTGAAGCAGCCGATTATCCTGCCGGAGCAATAGCTTGCAATACTGCCCACATAGTCTTTGCCCGTAAAGGTTGAGTTGATGATACCAACATTTTTGACGATGCCTCCGGAAGTAATATGGCTGAACAGACCGATATGGTTCTTTTCGGAGTCGGTAAACCGAAGATTGCTGATTGTATGCCCCTGACCGTCAAAGGTTCCGGCGTATGAATAACTCATAGTTCCGATTGGCTCAACATATATGCCGTCGGGAATGACGATATCACTTGTCAGAACAGCTTTTGCATTGACAGCGCCGCTGTTTATGTAATCGCTGAACCAACGCAGCTCGCTCTCGTTTGATATCTGATATACGCCATCGATACTTTCGGGCTTCTTGGCGCAGATTGTACATTCTATTGCGGTGTGATTGTGGTATTGTCCCTGTGCAAAATATACGACATTTTCCTCGGTTTTTGCTACGGGAATAGCATCTCCGTCAACACCGAGCTTCTGTCCCCATACAAACGTTGTCTGATTGCCGTTTAGCAGATATGTAACCTCGCCGCTTTCAAAGGCGCTGCCGTTTTTGCCGATTGTGCTGTCTAAAGGAGCGCCCGAAACCCTGTCGGTAAGAAAAGCGCTGTTTTTCACTCCGCTCGTGCCGCTGCCCGCGATACCGCCGACGGTTGTTCCGCTGACATTTGCCATACTGAAGCAACCGCTGATTGTACCGTCATTCTTTGCAGCGATACCGCCGACTTGTGTTGCGTTGAAATAACTATCAAGAACACCGACATTTGAAACCGTGCCGCCGCTGCCGATTACACCGAACAAACCGCCGAACGCTTCTGTCGGCTCGTTCAGATACAAGCCCTTGATGTAATAACCTTTTCCGTCAAAGCTGCCCTTGAACTGCTTATTTGCTGTGCCGATTGGCGTCCAGCGCGAGAATGTACCGACAGCAGAGCTGTTCAAAGCGCCGTTATCCAAAACGCCCGAATTTACGGTGACATCACTGACTAGAACAGCCTTCGCGTCTGTGTTGCCCTTAGCTACAAACTCCGCGAACCAGTACAAATGCTTTGCGAGTGAAATCTGATATACCCCATCTGAAACGGGAGGCGCTTCGGGAATATCCATATTACAGTTATCACAATGCGTGAGTTCTGCGGAATGATTGTGATATGTGCTTCCATAGTAAACCCTGTTGGTGCTGTTTATGCGAACAGGCTTTGAATCCCCGGGCAAAGTCTGCCCCCATATTGAAGCAAACTTGTCGGAATTGAGGTTATAAGCCGCGTAGCCGCTTCCAAGCTGTTCGGGTGTCAGCAAAAGCGAACTGTCGGCAGCGCCGTCAACATTACCATAATAGAAGCTGTGGTCAACGGTGCCGCTGTTTGTCGCGGAAATTCCGCCCGCCGCTCCGGTTGCGCTGATTGTATTGTTATAACCGAAGCAGCCGGAAATTGTGCCGTTATTCTGTCCTGCAATCGAGCCGACATTGTTGTTGCCCGCGAAAGAGCAGTTCTCGACGCCTACATTCAGCACCTTGCCGCTTGAGCCGATAACACCGAAAAGACCGATATTGTCGGAAGTGCCGGAAACTTTAAGACCGCTGATGGTATAGCCCTTTCCGTCAAATGTACCCGAGAAGCTCTTTGACGAAGAACCTATCGGAATCCAGATATCTGTATCGGAAAACGAAATGTTATTTGTCAGAACGCAGTTTGCGTTTGTGCCGAAATTTGCAATCCAGTAAAGCTCCGCCTTTGTTCCAACCTGATAAACGCCATCTACAAGTGTTGGCGGCTGAGGGTCGCTGTCCGAGCAAAGCCCACAGTTCATGCTGCCGTCCGGATGGTTGTGATAACCGGAAGGTCCGCCCTTGAATACAAGGTCGGTGGTGTCATCATCGCCCAGATACGGTTGGTCGTGAGTGCCGATTTTCTGCTTCCAGCGATTGTCGCCCGTAGCCTGACGAAGCAGAAATGCAACCTCGCCGTTCATAAACTCAATGGTGGATTTCTTTACGCAAAAGTTAGCATACTGATAGACATTTTTGTCACCATTATAGTAGCAATTGCGTATTACATCGCTGCTCGCTCCACCGAGTGCATAAATGGGGTCATTGTCGTAACGACCTCCGGTAATATTTGCATTATTATAGCAATAATGAATACTGCCATGGTTAGATGAGCATATTCCGCCCAGGCTTGTTGCACCCGAACCTATTAAGTCCCCCAGGTTATAGCAGTTCTTTATCAGACCGCTGCCCGTGTGCTCTGCGCAGATGCCTCCGCCATCTGTTGACCAGGTGTCGCTTGTACCATTTACATAAACTGTACCCGAGTTATAGCAATACTGTATAAGATTTTCGTTTCTTCCACACAAACCACCTGCGCCGCCTTCGCCATCGATGCCTTTTGCCCCGAAAATCGTTCCGGCATTATAGCAATATTCCAGTGTGCCTTCATTTCGGGCGCAGAGACCGCCCGTATAAGCAGTCCAACTGATTTCACCATCTTGTCGGTCTATTGTCGAATAAGTGGAACAATTGATTATCATACCGCCCGATTTATTTAAAGTACATAATGAGGCAAGATGGTTTCCTGTATTGTAGAAATACGAATCCTTCAGGCATACATTCTTAATTGTTCCACAGTTTGTTTTGAACATAGCTCTAGTGGAATACAGACCGTAAATCGTCTTATTGTTGCCGTCAAAGGTTCCCGTGTATTCTGTTGTAATTTCATTCCACGAAACATAGTCGCCCGGATTGAGCTTTCCGTCACCGTCAAGCACATTGCTGTTGACGTTGATATCCTCGCCCAGCTTTGCGCAGGCGGACGCATTGCCGCTGTTTACATAATTCGCAAACCAGTACAAATGCTCCTTAGTCATGAGTATGTACGGGCTTTCCGCCGTGCCGCTGCCGCTTGGCTGCTGCGGCGTAATCGCTTCAGCCGCGCTTGCTCTCATGCCGAAATCAAATCCGCCGAAAGTCCCCGAGGGGAAATACAGCAGCAGCGACATAAGCATAGCGAACACCGTCAGAAACGATATTGAACTTTTCAGTTTCTTTGTCATATTGCTCCTCCTTTGTTTGCCTTTGTGTCTGTTCTATAGCTTGATACGCTAAAAACAATTATATGTAACAATTATAAGATATTTTGTTTCGGTTGTCAATAGACTTGGAACCAAAAGCTTTAAATTGAAACTAAAATTTTACAGATTAGGAACGAACGGTTTTTTCGTTCCGTATATCATATTCAGGCGGGTTTTTGTTGAAATAAGCAGCGCACGCAAAAAATGATTTGAAAGAAATTTCAAAAAAATCGAAAAAAGGGTCTTCTCAAAAACGGTCAACGGTATTATAATGATATTGACCGATACAGTCAGGAGGTGTAAAATGAACGAGAAATTCTTTTCATTACCCGAAGCAAAGCAGCTTGCCATAATCAACGCGGGTTATCGTGTTTTTTCGCAGAACAGCTACAAGAAAAGCCCCGTGAGCGAGATTGCCGCAGAAGCGGGTATAAGCAAATCCCTGCTTTTTCACTATTTCAGAAACAAGCGCGAGCTTTATCTTTTTCTGATAAAAAAGGCGGCGGATACCACCTACAAATATCTCTATGAATTCGGCTGCGACAAGGAAGATGATATCTTTGAAATAATGCAGCGGGGCTTAAAAGCGAAGGTTGCGCTGATGAAAAAATACCCCGACCTTACCTTCTTTACGCTGAAGGCATACTACGAAACCGACCCCGAAATCTGCAGCGATATTCAGGAGATAATAGGAAGAGTGGCGTCCTTTGACGCAAACGCAAAATTCCTTAAAATCGACCCCGAAATGTTTATCGAGGGCATTGACCTTAAGATGATGTATATGGATATGTACCTCGCCTCCGAGGGTTATCTTTGGGAGAAATCACATCAGGGGAAGTTTGACGCGGACGAGGTTGAACGCGATTTCGAGAAAATGATTGAATTCTGGAAGAAAATCTTTTTACGAAAGGAGCAGTAATATGAACATTATCGAAACCAAAAAGCTTACTAAATCTTACGGTAAAAGCCGAGGCATAACCGAGCTTGACCTATCTGTTTCCGAGGGCGACTTTTTCGGATTTATCGGACCGAACGGCGCGGGAAAATCAACTACCATAAGAACGCTGCTGGGGCTGATTTTCGCTAATTCCGGAGAAGCGAAAATTTTCGGAAAAGATATTGTCCGCGAAAAGACAAAAATTCTGTCGGACATCGGATATATGCCGTCCGAAGCAACCTTTTACAGCGGAATGAGAGTTAAGGAGATAATCGTGCTGTCTGCAAAAATGCGTAAAAAGGATTGCTCTGCTATGGCTGACAGGCTTTGCGAAAGACTTTCTCTTGACAAGGAAAAGCGCGTTGAGGAGCTCTCCCTCGGCAACAGGAAAAAGGTGTCTATCGTGTGCGCTTTACAGCATAACCCGAGGCTCTGTATTCTTGACGAGCCTACAAGCGGACTTGACCCTCTTATGCAAAAGGAGTTTTTCGATATTCTGAAAGAACAGCACAAAAACGGCGCGACAATTTTCCTGTCCTCGCACGTTTTGTCCGAGATACAAAAGAACTGTTCACGCGCGGCAATTATCAAGGAAGGCAGAATTATCGCTCTTGACAGCGTTGAAAATCTCTCAAAAACAAACGCAAAGCGCATTGTACTCCACGGAATAAATTCCGTTCCCGAAACGATTTCGGCTAAATCCGCCGAAATAAACGGCGACAGCGTTTCGTTCCTGTTTAACGGCGATATCAAGGAGCTGATTTCTGCAGTAAATTCGCTTCCGATTTACGATATGACGATTACCGAGCTCGACCTTGAAGAAATCTTTTTGCATTACTATGAGAAAGGCGGCGAAAAATGATGACAATTTACATAAAAGAGCTAAAGCAGTCGTTTAAATCGCTTTGTATCTGGACTGCGTCAATTTCATTTATGATGATGGTTTGCATACTGCTTTTCCCCGAAATGAAAAACGAAATGGACAGCGTAAGCAGCATTTTCGCAAATATGGGCGGCTTTACCGCAGCATTTGGAATGGATAAGCTGAGCTTCGGCG
>CAMEQX010000033.1 GCA_945933905.1 uncultured Clostridia bacterium | reverse complement strand
CCTGTTTTTCGCTTACGAGCTGCCGTATATGCGGACCTATCACCCGATGTACGAGAAGGACGGCGGCGTGCCCGCGATACAGGAAGTTGAGTTTTCGATAACCCACAACCGCGGCTGCTTCGGATTTTGCAACTTCTGTTCAATCGCGCTTCATCAGGGACGAAAAATCCAGACGAGAAGCGAGGACTCGGTGTATAACGAGGCGGTTATGCTATCAGAGAAGCCGAATTTCAAGGGGTATATCCACGACGTCGGCGGTCCTACGGCAAATTTCCGTCACCCGTCCTGCAAAAAACAGGAAGAGCACGGCTTGTGCAAGGGACGAAAGTGCCTTGCGCCCACGCCTTGTAAAAACATCAACGCCGACCATTCCGATTATATTCGGCTTTTGCGACGGCTTCGCGCGATAAAGGGCGTGAAGAAGGTGTTCATTCGCTCGGGAATTCGCTTTGACTATATGCTGCTTGAAAAGAACAACGCGTTCCTTGACGAGCTTGTTGAGTATCACGTCAGCGGGCAGCTCAAGGTTGCTCCCGAACACGCCTCAAACCGCGTTCTCGATTATATGGGAAAGCCGCATATCGAGGTTTACGAGGAGTTTGAGAAACGCTTTTACGCGTCAACCAAAAAATGCGGAAAAGAGCAGTATCTCGTGCCGTATCTGATGTCGTCGCACCCGGGCTGCACGCTTGACGACGCGATTGAGCTTGCGCTTTTCGAGAAAAAGCACAACATTCGTCCCGAGCAGGTTCAGGACTTTTATCCAACGCCGGGCACGATTTCAACCGCGATGTTCTACACGGGACTTGACCCTTATACGCTCGAGCCGGTTTTTGTTCCGAGAACAACCGAGCAAAAGGCTATGCAGCGCGCTTTGTTGCAGTACTTTATGCCGAAAAACCGCGCGCTTGTCGAGAAAGCGCTGACGATAGCGAAACGCCGCGATTTAATCGGCTTTGGGAAGGACTGCCTGATTGCACCGTCCAAAACTCCCGAGAAAACCGCAAAACCCGAAAGGAACAGAAATGGCGACAACAAGAAAAGCAAGAACCTACCGCAAAAGAAAAAGAAGCGCTAAGCGTGTTTTCAACAACATTTTGTCGGCGATTTTGCTGATAATTCTGACGGCGGCGCTGTTTGTTTTCATCAACGAGCGGTTTATCAAGTGGGATTTTATCCCGACCTCCGCGGATATCGTACACTTTTTCGTCGGCGGCGGGAAGCCTTATGTAAAGCCGCTTGACAGCGAAGCTGCGGTGTATTTCATCGATGTCGGTCAGGGCGACTGCGAGCTTATCCGCTCGAAAAACTGTAACATTCTGATTGATTGCGGCGACGACGGGCGCGTTGACGAGGTTGTGGGATTTATCGGCTATTCGGGCGTGGAGCGGCTGGACTATGTGATTGCCACGCACCCTCACGCAGACCACA
Organism: uncultured Clostridia bacterium; assembly: GCA_945933905.1. Lineage (GTDB taxonomy): Bacteria > Bacillota > Clostridia > Oscillospirales > Ruminococcaceae > CAG-115. The sequence goes on along the minus strand of CAMEQX010000033.1, from coordinate 8,039 downwards.
TCGGCGGTATGTACAGGATTTTGGAGAAGTTTGACGTGGGAACGGTTATTCTGCCGAAATTGTCCGAAAGTCAAATCCCCGAAACTGTTTTCTATCAGAAAATGCTGAATGTCATCGACAGAAAGGGGATAAAAACCGAGTATGCCGAGGCGGGAAAAATCTATGAAATCGCCGAGAAAACCTCGCTTGAAATCATCGCGCCGCTCTACGACAACTATGAGGACTTGAACAATTCTTCGGTTGTCGCGCGCTACACTCACGGCGGGAACTCGTTTTTGTTCACGGGTGACGCGGAAAGTCTCGCGGAGCTGGATATCCTCGACAACGGCTTGGACGTTCGCGCGGACGTGCTGAAAATCGGTCATCACGGGAGCGCGGGCGCAAGCAGCAAGGCTTTTCTCGAAAAGGTAAAGCCGCAGATTGCCGTGATTGAGGTAGGCGAGGTGAACGATTACGGACACCCGCGCGCCGAGGTTTTTGAGCGGCTCGGTCAGGTCGGCTGCAAGGAAGTTTACACGACCGCTGCCGACGGGAACATCGTTGTTGTAAGCGACGGCGCGTTTCTCAAGGTCAAGACCGAAAAAGCCGAAATTGCCGCCGCATAGTTGTCAAAATGCACAAAAAATCGCGTGGATTTTGGTTAGATATAATTAAAAACACGTTTTTTCGACAAGGTTCTTGAAGAAATCACGAAAAAGTTGTATAATAATAAATTGGTTAAATACACAATCTAAATGAATGAAGGAAAGTGAACAATTTGAAAAGAGAAGATTTAAGAAACATCGCGATTATCGCGCACGTTGACCACGGAAAGACAACGCTTGTTGACGAGATGCTCAAACAGGGCGGCGCGTTTCGCGAAAATCAGGTTGTAAACGACAGGGTTATGGACAGCAACGCAATCGAGCGCGAGCGCGGAATTACTATCCTCGCGAAGAACACCTCCTGTATGTACAACGGCGTGAAAATCAACATCGTCGATACCCCCGGACACGCGGATTTTTCGGGCGAGGTTGAGCGTATTCTCAAGATGGTAAACGGCGTTTTGCTGCTTGTGGACAGCTTTGAGGGAACAATGCCGCAGACGCGCTTTGTTCTTCAGAAGGCGCTGGAGCTGGGACACAAGATTATCGTTGTCGTTAACAAAACCGACCGTCCCGACGCGCGCAATCACGAGGTTGTCGATGAGGTTCTGGAGCTTTTGCTCGACCTTGACGCAACCGAGGAGCAGCTTGACAGCCCCGTTGTTTTCTGCTCGGGCAGACTTGGCTGCTCGTCCTACAACCCCGATGAAATGGGCACGGATTTCAAGCCGCTTTTTGAGAAGATTATCGAGCACATTCCCGCGCCCGAGGGCGATGAAACGGGTGAACTTCAGGTTCTCGTTTCGTCAATCGACTATAACGATTACGTCGGAAGAATTGCCGTGGGACGTGTAGAGCGCGGCGTAATCAAGCAAAATCAGGAAGTTATGGTCTGCGATTACCACAACAGAACCGCTCCGTTCAAGGCAAAAATCGTGTCGCTCAATCAGTTCGAGGGACTGAACAAGGTTCCCGTTGAAAGTGCGACAGTCGGCGATATAATCGCGTTTTCGGGTATCGAGGGCGTTACCATCGGTCAGACAATCACATCTGTTTCTGCACCCGAGGCGCTTCCGTTCGTTAAAATCAGCGAGCCTACCGTTGAAATGACGTTCTCGGTTAACACATCTCCGTTTGCGGGACGCGAGGGCAAATTCGTCACATCTCGTCGGACAGCGATACCGCAGACGCGCTGAATGTTGCGGGACGCGGTGAAATGCACCTGTCAATCCTCATCGAAACAATGCGCAGAGAGGGCTACGAGCTTTCCGTGAGCACGCCGCGCGTTCTTTACAAGGAGATTGACGGCGTTAAATGCGAGCCTGTCGAGCGGCTTGTAATCGACGTTCCCGAGACCTCGGTCGGCTCTGTTATGGAGAAAATGGGACAGCGCAAGGGTGAGCTTGTTGAAATGCACCCTGTCGGCAGCCGCACCAGACTTGAATATCTCGTTCCTTCGCGCGGACTTTTCGGCTATCGAAGCGAGTTTTTGACCGACACCAAGGGCGAGGGCGTTATGAACTCCGTTTTCGACAGCTACAAGCCCTATTACGGAGAAATTCCGAGAAGAACGGTAGGTTCGCTTGTTGCGTGGGAAACGGGCACTTCGATTACCTACGGTCTTTTCAACGCTCAAGAGCGCGGCACGCTCTTTATCGGAGCGGGCGTTCCCGTTTATGAGGGAATGATTGTCGGCGTGTCACCCAAGGCAGGCGATATCGTCGTAAACGTCTGCAAGAAAAAGCACCTCACAAACACGCGCGCTTCCGGCTCGGATGACGCGCTGCGGCTTATTCCGTGCAAGCAGATGAGCCTTGAGGAGAGCCTTGAGTTTATTCAGGACGACGAGCTTGTCGAGGTTACACCGAAAAATATCCGTATCAGAAAGACAATCCTTGAACGCGACCTGCGCTTGAAGGCGGAGGCAAAGCTGAAAAAGTAAACAAAACGGAGAATTCTTATGGAAATTCTGAAAATTCGTGAACACCCCGAACTTGCCGAAAGAGCGGCGCAGTGGTTTCACGCAAAGTGGGGAATACCGAAGAGCGCTTATGAGGAAAGCATCGGCGACTGTCTGAATAGCGGAAAAAGCGTTCCGCAGTGGTATCTGGCGATGGAAAACGGCGAGATTGTCGGCGGGCTTGGAGTTATCGAAAACGATTTCCACGAGCGAAAAGACCTCGCACCGAACGTCTGCGCGGTTTACACCGAAAAAGCGCAGCGCGGCAAGGGAATTGCGGGAAAATTGCTGAATTTTGTCTGCGCGGATATGGAAAAACTCGGCGTGGACACGCTTTACCTCTTGACCGACCACACGTCCTTTTACGAGAGATACGGCTGGGAATTTTTGTGTATGGTTCGCGAAGAGGGCAATGAAGAGGAGAGCGCGAGGTGCTATGTTCACCGCGCAAAACCGAGCAAATGACCGAAATCACGATTGGAAAAAACGACGCGGGACAGCGCGCCGACCGCTTTTTGTCAAAAGCGTACCCGAATTTGAAGTCTTCGCTTGTCTGCAAGCTGATGAGGAAAAAGCGTATAAAGCTGAACGGCGCGCGGGTTGAACCGAACGTTATCTTAAAAGAGGGCGACGTTTTCAGGTTTTATCTGAGCGACGAGCTGCTCTCGAAGAAGCCGCTTGAACGCACGAACGATTTTCGGGATATTTCCGCGGAAATAAACGTCATCTACGAGGACGAAAACATTCTGCTCTGCGACAAGCCTTGCGGGCTGGTTGTTCACGAGGACAACGAAAACACCGCGGACACGCTGATAAACCGCATTCTGAGTTATCTTTATCGGAAGGGCGAGTTTGTGCCCGAGGACGAAAACAGCTTTACACCCGCGCTTGTGAACCGAATTGACCGCAACACAAGCGGGATTGTGATTGCCGCGAAAAACGCGGAGGCGCTGCGTATCCTCAACCAAAAGCTGCGCGACAGGGAACTCGAAAAGCTGTATCTCTGCGCGGTTTTCGGCACACCGAAGCCGAGCGAGGCTGTTTTGACGGCGTATCTGAAGAAGATTTCCGAGGAGTACCGCGTGGGTATCTCGGACAAGCCGCAGCCCGATTTTTTGACGATAAAGACGAAATACCGCGTGCTTGAAAGTAAGGGTGAGCTTTCGCTGGTTGAAGTGGATTTGCTGACGGGGCGAACTCACCAAATCCGCGCGCATTTCGCTCACATCGGCTGCGCGCTGCTCGGGGACGGAAAATACGGCGACAATTCGCAGAATAAAAAGTACGGCGCGAAAACGCAGGCGCTTTGCTCGTACAAGCTGAAATTTTGCTTTACAACCGACGCGGGCGCGCTTTCCTATTTAAACGGACGCGAGTTTTCCGTGGCAAATCCCGGCGGGATTTGGTTTGTGAAGCTGTTTAAATAGCGGATTTTCGTATGTTTTTATCGATAAGCAAGGTACAAAATGTTGTGTGAATTTTGGTTGATTTCCATATATAATGGGCTTTTGTAGCAGCGATTTGTGAAAGTTGCACAAAATCAACCGTGTAAAATTTACATAAATCGGCGCGAAAAATTGCCAAAGTATCTTGATAAAGTTGCGAAAATTTTGTATAATAGATATGATAAGATATAATTGTCGGGAAATCTCGGCAAGAAATCTAATTTTTTTAATTTTCAGGAGGTAGATTCCAATGGCAGTTAAAGTTGCAATTAACGGTTTCGGACGTATCGGACGTCTTGCGTTCAGACAGATGTTTGGCGCAGAGGGTTATGAGGTAGTTGCTATCAACGACCTTACCAAGCCTTCGATGCTCGCAAATCTTTTGAAGTATGACACCGCGCAGAAGGGCTACTGCGGCGTTATCGGCGAAAATCTTCACACTGTTTCCGCTGACGATGAGGCTAACACCATCACTGTTGACGGCAAGACTCTTAAGATTTACGCAGAGAAGGACGCAAAGGATCTTCCTTGGGGTGAAATCGGCGTTGACGTAGTTCTCGAGTGCACCGGTTTCTACTGCTCTAAGGACAAGAGCCAGGCTCACATTGACGCAGGCGCAAAGAAGGTTGTTATTTCTGCTCCCGCAGGCAACGACCTCAAGACCATCGTTTACAGCGTAAACGAGAACACTCTTACAGCTGATGATACTATCATCTCCGCTGCTTCCTGCACCACCAACTGCCTTGCTCCTATGGCTAAGGCTCTCAACGATTATGCTCCCATTCAGAGCGGTATCATGAGCACCATTCACGCTTACACAGGCGACCAGATGATTCTCGACGGTCCTCACAGAAAGGGCGACCTCAGAAGAGCAAGAGCAGGCGCTGCTAACATCGTTCCTAACTCCACCGGTGCTGCTAAGGCAATCGGTCTTGTAATTCCCGAGCTCAACGGCAAGCTCATCGGTTCTGCACAGCGCGTTCCCGTTCCTACCGGTTCGACCACCATCCTTACCGCTGTTGTTAAGGGTGCAAACGTAACCAAGGAAGGCATCAACGCTGCTATGAAGGCTGCTGCTTCCGAGTCCTTCGGCTACAACGAGGATCAGATTGTTTCTTCCGACGTTATCGGTATGAGATACGGTTCTCTCTTCGACGCAACTCAGACAATGGTTTGCAAGATTTCCGATGACCTCTATGAAGTACAGGTTGTTTCTTGGTACGACAACGAGAACTCCTACACTTCTCAGATGGTTAGAACCATCAAGTACTTCGCAGAGCTTTAATTCAAGGCTTTCAAAGATGCTCCCGATTTTTTCGGGAGCATTTTTTGTAGTTTTGTCAAAATGCGCTTTTTTACAGCTATTTGCGCGATATTTCTCCATTGACAAGCAAACGGAAATCTGTTATAATTTTATTAGGAAAAAAACTGAAAGGAGGAAAAAAATGGACGTTGAAAACAATCAGCCGAGTGAAAACGCGATAAATCCTGAGGAAAACGCACGCGGGGGAATTGCGGTTGACGACAATCCTCAGAATACCGAGGAGGCGCGCGCTTATGCTGAGCAGCTTTCGCGCGTGGAGGCACGACAGATTTCTTTGGAGGAGCAGGACAAAAAGCTGCTGGACGCGCTTGACGAGGTGCTTGAGAAGCGCTCGCAAAGGGAGAGAAAGCGCCCTCAGACAAGGGGAGAGCGCATTACTGCGGGGATTGCAAACAAGGGCGTGGGAATTGTCTCGCTGGGACTTATTCTGATTTTTCTCGGCGTTGTGATGATTGTGACGCTGTTCTCGAAGGAACCGGACTATTTCCTGCCGCTGAAGCTGTCGCCGATTGCCGCTATTCTGGTTGGAATTGAGATTTTGTTCAATCAGATGATTGCGCGAGGGAAACTGAAAATCAATATCCCGAGTATTATCATTTCGGGAGTTTTGACCGTGGGCTGCTGCGTGGCGTGTGTGATGATGAACGCTTCCTACAAGCAGGACACAATCGAATACAACAGCCGAACCATCGCTGCGGAGATTTACGACAGAACCTACAAAGAGCTGAGAAACTGCGCGGATTTGAAATCGGTTGAGGCAATCGTTGACCTGAACCCCGAGGGAACCGCGATTACAAAAGGGCTTGACGCGCTTTCTGCGGGAGATAAAATCGTGATAAACATTGAGTTCGGCGGGGGATTTGCCGACCCGAGAGCGTTTGTTTCCGACTGCAAAAAGATAATCGAGGGCTATCGGATAATGGGGATAAACGTCACGGATTTTCATTTTTACAACGAAACCGCGTTTAATACCTATTCGCTTGATGTTATCGGAAAATATGTTCAGGATTATTCTGAAACAAAACTGATGGAAATGGTAGATTATATCTATATTGAAGATTTTAGTTATCTTGAGGATTTACAGGATTTGGAAGAGGAAGAAAGCGATAATTCTTCATCTTCTCAATAATTGAAAGGAGAAAGCTTTGACAAACGAAGAAAAAACATCGTTATACGAATGTATCAAAAGACAGTTTACGGACCCGGGGCTGTATAAGGTTTCAAGGGTGTGCGAGTGGCTTGTAACAAACGGCTGTTCGCCCGAGCAGATGGGGTACGGCTCTTTCAGGGAGCTTGCGGAGGATTGCCCCGAGATGTTTGCTTTTCAGGACGACAACAACAATGATTTTATTCAAATTAAGGCTTGGAAGGCGGGAGAGCGCGATTTCTCGGACAACTCCTGTCATCCCGCCGACAGCTTTTTCGGTTCACGGAACATTATTTTGAACGATGATATTATTGAAATGACGCAGCAATCGCTGTTTGCGCTCACGAAGGTTCTTGGAAACGGGTTGAGCGTTCAGCAGATGAAAGGCGAGGTTTATCGAAAATTTGACGAGGCAAAGCAAAATCAAAAGCTGGATTTTTTCGCGGAGCGTTATACTTTCCCGATAGATTACTGCGTTGACGGAATGCTTGTAAACGGAATTGTTACGAAAAATCTAAGTCCCTTTGGAAAAAGCTTGTATTTTTCATTCGAGAAAACGCAGATTTCCCGTCAAGGCGTGTTTGAACGAAGGATTGTTACTCCGGAAATTCCCTCGGAGGAGAAAAACAAGATTTATCGAATGCTCACCGACAATTTCCAGACGGAAACGCCTATTCATATGGCAACGATAAGCAAATTCCTCACAGACCACGGCGTTGACCGAATGAAATACGGCTTTTACAAGATGAAGGATTATCTCGCGCAGATGCCGTTTTTGGTGATGGACGACATTGTGCTGGGCGGCGTTCCGCAGGTTATGATAACCATAAAGGAAATGGACAAAAAGCCCGATTTTGAGGAAAAACGCGCGTTCAGAAGCGAGCCGATTTCAACCGAGAGCTATCGCAGAAACGAATTTTCCCCGAGCAAAACGACTGTTCCCGCGGGAAGACTTTCGGATTTCTGCAACTTGCCGACAAAACCGATGGCAATTCTCGAAAAGTTTCTTGAGGAAAACGGCGTGAAGAAAGATTATTTCGCGATGGTGAACGACATAAACGCGGATTTTGAAAACGCTCGCGAGAATAACCTAATTCGCTCCTTTGAAAACAAGCTGATTTTCCCCGTGCGTTATCAGAAAAGGGACGGCACGCACGTTGAGCTCACGCTGAAGCCGAGCACCTACGAGGGAAAAGAGTGGTTTTTGTACTTCGTTGACACAGGATTGCGCGAGAAAAATCCTCGTTTTGTCAACCCCGGAAAGCAGCTTGAATGCTTCGCGTTTTTGGGAAGCTGGTCAAATTTCCTTTCGGAGCTCGCCTCAAAAGCGGTTGACGAGGAATGGGATTTCCGCGGCTCTTCAAACGGGCATTATCGGATTTTAATTCAGTACATCAAATACACGTTCAGCCGACTTATGCGCGAGAAAAAGGTCTGCATCTCAAACGACAGACAGTTTGCCGCGTTCAACACGGGGCTTGCCGACAACCACTACGACGACATCTACGCGTGCTTTAACCCGAACGACCCGGGCTGCGATACCGAGTGGAAATTCGCGGGATTTTGCACGGCGGCTTCA
>CAMEQX010000032.1 GCA_945933905.1 uncultured Clostridia bacterium | reverse complement strand
GCGGCTTCTCGGGATTTCGGGCAAGGCTGACATTCTTGTGAAGCAGTGGTCGGAGGTAATCGCTGGTGCGCTTGAGGGACTTTGAGTTTTGGCTTATATTATAATGGTATATTTTGCTCGAAAATTGCTGAAAATCGCCTGTTTTGTGCAAGGTGCATAAAAATATGGCTGAAATCCAAGAAAAATTCTCTATGCAAAAAGGCAAAGTTTTTGAGAATACGCTTGAAAAATGGCGGCGTGTGTGGTAAAATAATCTTTGGCGACTGCTGTATGGCAGTTTTGAAAAAACAAGGCGATGAAGTCGGAGATTGCACGCAAGCCGTGGTAACTTCGGCCGAGCAAGTCCGAACTCGATTCGGGCGGAAAAATTTATACTCTTCGGAATATCTCGCCGAGGCGGTTAAAGTGTCCGAAATTGTCGGATAACTAACAGGTCTGCGCGGATATATGAAACACACGGAGCAGTGGATTTTTCATAATAAGCCTTCGCCGATTATTGACAAGCGTTTTACAAAAACGGGAAAGGTTGAAAAATTATGGCATCCAGCGAAAAAGTCAGAATCAAGATTAAGGGCTACGAGCACGGCATTGTTGACGCCGCTGCCGCTAAGATTGTTGACGCTGCTAAGCGCAGCGGCGCAAGAGTTGCAGGCCCCATTCCGCTTCCTACGGACAAGCAGGTTGTTACTATCCTGAGAGCAGTTCACAAGTATAAGGACTCCCGCGAGCAGTTTGAGCTTCGCACCCACAAGCGCCTTATCGATGTAATCCGCCCCTCTCAGAAGACAATCGAGGCTCTTCAGAGCTTGGAGCTCCCCGCAGGCGTGGAGATTTCTATGGATATTTAAAGTTGAAAGCATAAGCTTTTGACTTTGAGTTATGTTGGGGGATTTACCCAACGGTTCCCCAACCGCTAACCGAACGCCGATTCGCGGCGCGAGGTCATGTTGAGAGCAATCTCAACCAATAACCAAGAAGGAGGAAAAGCTGATGAAAAAGGCTATCATCGGCAAGAAGGTCGGCATGACGCAGATCTTCGACGAGGCAGGAAAGGTTGTTCCCGTTACCGTTATCGAGGCGGGTCCCTGCGTTGTAGTTCAGAAGAAAACAACCGAAAACGACGGCTATGAAGCTGTTCAGCTCGGCTTTGGCGATGTTTCCGCTAAGCACGTTAACAAGCCCGAGCAGGGTCACTTCAAGAAGAATGACGTGGCTTTCAAGAAAACTCTTAAGGAGTTCCGTCTTGACGACACCGCTTCGCTTAACACGGGCGATATCGTAAAGGCAGACGTTTTTGCTGAGGGCGACGTAATCGACGTTGTCGGCACCAGCAAGGGTAAGGGTTTCACAGGCGCTATCAAGCGTCACAACCAGCACAGACTGAAGGAAACTCACGGTTCCGGCCCTGTTGCAAGACAGGCAGGCTCTATGGGCGCTTGCTCCAGCCCTTCGAGAATTTTCAAGGGCAAGGGTATGGCAGGTCACATGGGCGCAGAGAGAGTTACCGTGCAGAACCTCGTTGTTGTCAAGGTTGACGTCGAGAACAATCTCATCGCGGTTAAGGGCGCTGTTCCCGGTCCCAAGGGCGGCGTTGTTACAATCTGCGACGCGGTTAAGGCTTAAAAGTAAGGAGGACGATACGATATGTCAAAGATTAACGTAGTTGATATGGCGGGTAAAGTCGTTTCCGAGCTGGAGCTTAACGACGCGGTTTTCGGCATCGAGCCCAACAAGACCGCTATGCACACCGCGGTTGTGAATTACCTCGCAAATCAGCGTCAGGGCACTCAGTCCACGCTTACCAGAACTGAAGTAAGCGGCGGCGGCAAGAAGCCCTATCGTCAGAAGGGCACAGGTCATGCAAGACAGGGTTCCACCAGAGCTCCCCAGTGGAGACACGGCGGTATCGCGCTTGGTCCCAAGCCCCGTTCATACAGACTTGCTATGAACAAGAAGGTAAAGAGACTGGCTATTTTGTCCGCTCTTTCCACCAAGGTCATCGACAATGAAATGATTGTTGTTGACGCTATCACAACGGACGAGTACAAGACCAAGACTATGGTCAATATGCTCAACGCAGTCGGCGCTCAGGGCAAGACCCTCATCGTTCTTGACAGCGCAGACGCAAAGGTTATCAAGTCCGCTGCAAACATCGAAAAGGTTAAAACGGCGCAGGTTAACTCCCTCAACGTTTACGATATCCTCAACTGCGATAAGTTCGTTATCGTAAAGGGCGCTGTTGAAAAGCTCGAGGAGGTGTACGCATAATGGAAAAGGTTGCACAGGACATTATCATCAAGCCCATTATCACCGAGCACAGCACAGAATGCCTTCAGAACGGCAAGTACACCTTCAAGGTTGCTAAGAATGCCAACAAAATTGAAATCGCAAAGGCTGTCGAGACTCTCTTCAAGGGCGTTAAGGTTGCTAAGGTAAACACAATCAGCGTTCGCGGAAGAAAGAAGAGAATGGGCAGAAACGAGGGTTACACTTCTGATTGGAAGAAGGCTATTGTCACTCTCGCAGAGGGCTCTAAGACAATCGAGTTCTTCGACGGAATGATTTGAGTAAGGAGTGAAACGAAATGGCTATAAAAGTTTACAAGCCTGTCAATAACAGCCGCAGAGGTATGACTGTTACCGATTACAGCGGGCTGTCCAAGGTCGCTCCCGAAAAAAGTCTTCTGGAGCCTGTTAAGAAGACCGCAGGCAGAAACAGCTACGGCAGAATTACCGTTCGTCACATCGGCGGCGGCAACAGAAAAAAATACCGCGTTATCGACTTCAAGAGAAATAAGCGCGGAATGAACGCGACGGTTATGACGCTCGAATACGACCCGAACCGTTCCGCTTTCATCGCTCTCGTTCAGTACGAGGACGGCGAGAAGAGATATATCATCGCTCCCGACGGACTTAAGGTAGGCGATACCGTAAGAGCGGGCGCAGACGCGGACATCAAGCCCGGAAACGCTCTTCCGCTTGAGAATATCCCCGTTGGTACCTTTATCCACAATATTGAGCTTTACCCCGGCAAGGGCGGACAGCTTGTTCGCTCGGCTGGCAACACCGCTCAGCTGATGGCTAAGGAGAGCGGCTATGCGCTTCTCAGACTTCCTTCGGGCGAGCTGAGAAACATTCAGGCGAGCTGCTACGCTACTGTTGGTACGGTTTCCAACCTCGACCACGAGAACGTAAACCGCGGTAAAGCTGGTAAAACTCGTCACCTCGGTATCAGACCGACAGTTCGCGGTTCCGTAATGAACCCGAACGACCACCCGCACGGCGGTGGTGAGGGTAAGTCCCCCGTTGGACGTCCCGGACCTGTAACTCCTTGGGGCAAGCCCGCTTTGGGTTACAAGACACGTTCGCTTAAGAAAGCGTCCAATAAGTTCATCGTAAGAAGAAGAAACGGTAAATAATTAAACCCGACGGTTGCTGTTAATAAGAACGGCGCGGCGGAAACGCAAAAGTCGCCGTTCATTAACTTGCAGCTCAACTTGAAAGGAAATTTTAACAATGGGAAGAAGCATTAAGAAGGGGCCTTACGTTCAAGAAGCTCTCATGAAGAGAGTTCTCGATATGAACGAAAAGGGCGAGAAGAAGGTTCTCAAGACCTGGAGCCGCTCCTCGACAATTTTCCCCGATTTCGTAGGTCACACCTTTGCTGTTCACGACGGCAGAAAGCACGTTCCGGTATATGTTACCGAGGATATGGTAGGTCACAAGCTTGGCGAGTTTGCTCCCACGAGAACCTTCAAAGGTCACGCAGGCAGCAAAACCACAGCTAAGAAGTAAGGAGGGGAGAATATGGAAGCCAGAGCAGAACTCAGACAGGTACGTATCTCTCCGCGCAAGGTTGGAATCGTGCTCGATTTAATTCGCAACAAGCCCGTAGAAACAGCTATGGCTATTCTGAAGAATACGCCTAAGTCCGCTTGCGAGCCGCTTGCAAAGCTGCTTAAGTCCGCTGTTGCAAACGCAGAAAACAATCACAATATGGACACTTCAAGACTTTATGTTTCTCAGGCATACGTTGGCGCAGGCATTACGCTCAAGCGTATCAGAGCCAAGGACCACGGCAGAGCTCACAGAATTTTGAAGAGAACGTCCAACATCACGCTGGTTGTTAAAGAAGCTGAATAAGGAGGAGAATTACAATGGGACAGAAGGTTAATCCGCACGGTCTTCGCGTGGGTGTAATCAAGGATTGGGATTCTCGCTGGTTCGCGGGCAAAGCAACCTTCGGTGATACACTTGTCGAGGATTACAAAATCCGTGATTACCTGATGAACAAGAGAATGTTCACCAAGGTATCCGGCGAAAAGACCAGCCAGCTGCTTTCGAGAGCAGTTGGCATTGCAGACATTCAGATTGAGCGCACAGGCGCTGACAAAATCAAAATCTACATTCACGCCGACAAGGTGGGAATGCTTATAGGCCCGAAGGGCGCGGAGATTGAGAAAATTCGCGGCGAGGTTGAGAAGCTTATCGGTAAGACGGTTTCTATCGACATCGTTGAAATCAAGGCTCCCGACCTCAACGCACAGCTCGTTGCAGACAGCATCGCTCAGCAGCTCGAGGGACGTGTTTCCTTCAGACGCGCTATGAAGCAGGCTATCGGCAGAACTATGAAGAGCGGCGCAAAGGGCATCAAGACTATGGTAAGCGGACGCTTGGGCGGCGCGGAAATCGCTCGCTCGGAGAGCTACCACGAGGGTACTATTCCGCTTCAGACTCTTCGCGCTGACATCGAATACGGCGTTGCAAGAGCAAACACCACTTATGGTGTAATCGGCGTTAAGGTTTGGATTTACAACGGCGAAGTTCTCAAGGGTGAAATCCCCGCGAACAAGCCCGCTCGCACCGAGAGAAACGAGCGCGGTGACAGACGCCGTAACGACAGAGCAAACGGCGCGGGCAGAAACGGCGACCGTCGTCCTCCCCGTAAGCCCAGAACAGAAGCAAAAAAAGAAGGAGGTAACGACTGATGCTGCTTCCTAAGAGAGTAAAATACAGAAGAGTGCAGAGAGGCCGCCGCAAGGGCGTTGCTACAAGAGGCAACAAGGTTACAAACGGCGAGTATGGTCTTCAGGCACTCGAGGCTGCTTGGATTAAGTCAAACCAGATTGAGGCAGCCCGTGTCGCTATGACGCGTTATATCAAGCGTGGCGGTCAGGTTTGGATTAAGATTTTCCCCGACAAGCCCGTAACAACTAAGCCGCTCGGAACTCGTATGGGTTCGGGAAAAGGTTCCCCTGAATACTGGGTTTCCGTTGTAAAGCCCGGCAGAGTTATGTTTGAAATCGCGGGTGTTCCCGAGGAAACCGCAAGAGAGGCTATGCGTCTTGCGATGCACAAGCTTCCCATCAAGTGCAAATTTGTTAAAAAGGAAGACGGAGGTGAGCTTTAATGAAGGCTTCGGAAATTAAATATCTTTCGGAAAAAGAGCTTGAAACAAAGCTCGCCGAGCTCAAACAGGAGCTTTTCAACCTGCGCTTCCAGCTCGCTGTAAACCAGCTTGACAACCCCACAAGAATTAAGGCAGTCAAGAAGGATATCGCTCGTATCAAGACCATTCAGCGCGAGCGTGAACTCACAGCGGAGAATTAAGGAAGGAGGATAAGAACTAAAAATGGAAAGAAATCTTAGAAAGACCAGAGTAGGTAAAGTCGTAAGCGATAAGATGGATAAGACAATCGTAGTCGCTATCGAGGACAACGTTCGTCATCCTCTTTACAAGAAAATCGTAAAGCGCACCATCAAGCTCAAGGCTCACGATGAGGAAAACACCTGTAAGATAGGCGACAGAGTTGAGATTATGGAAACAAGACCGCTCTCCAAGGATAAGAGATGGCGCCTTGTAAACATCATCGAGCGCGCTAAGTAATTTCTGAATTTTTCGTCGAAGTTGCAAGGGCGATTTCGACAGGGAAGGAGTTTAAGCCATGATACAAATGCAGACATTGCTCAAGGTTGCCGACAACACCGGCGCTAAAGAGCTTATGTGTATCAGAGTTCTTGGCGGAACAAGAAGAAGATACGCAAATATCGGCGACGTTATCGTAGCTTCCGTTAAAAAAGCTACACCCGGCGGCGTTGTTAAAAAGGGCGACGTTGTTAAAGCAGTTGTTGTTCGTTCCGCAAAGGGTTTGAGACGCGACGACGGCACTTATATCCGCTTTGACGAGAACGCGGCTGTTATCATCAAGGAGGACAAAAATCCGAAGGGTACTCGTATTTTTGGGCCGGTTGCAAGAGAGTTGAGAGATAAGGATTATATGAAAATCCTGTCCCTTGCTCCCGAAGTTCTGTAATGGAGGTGCCGCGATATGAATATTAAAGTCGGCGACACGGTCGCTCTTATGACGGGCGAGAAGAAGGATAGGTTCGCAAACGGCGAGAACGGCAAGAGAAAGACCGGTAAGGTTCTCACCGTTTCTCCCAAAGAGGGCAAGGTAATCGTTGAGGGTATCAATATGGTTACCAAGCACGTTAAGCCCAGACAGCAGGGTCAGCTCGGCGGCAGAGTTCAGGCGGAGAGCCCGATTTATGCTTGCAAGGTTATGCCTGTTTGCCCTAAGTGCGACAAGCCCACCAGAGTGGGTCACAAGATTGAAGACGGCAAGAAAATCAGAGTCTGCAAGCACTGCGGCGCAGAGCTGAAGTATTGATTGCCCACAGCAGAGGTCGGGTATAAGTAGTAGCGTGAAAACAAGTTTCACCTGCTGAAACCCGGCTAAACGGAGGAAAAAACGATGGCAAGAATGAAAGAATTCTACAAGGAAACCGTAGCCCCCGCTCTTTTCAAGAAGTTCGGTTATAAGTCTGTTATGCAGATTCCGAAGCTCGACAAGATTGTTGTAAACGTAGGCTGCGGCGAGGCAAAGGAGAACGCGAAGATTATCGACAACGTTATGGCTGAGCTTGCTGCTATCACAGGTCAGAAGCCCGTTGCCTGCAAGTCCAAGAAGTCTGTCGCGAACTTCAAGCTCAGAGAAGGTCAGGTTATCGGCGTTAAGGTAACGCTCCGCGGCGAAGTTATGTACGAGTTCCTCGACAGACTCTTCAACGTAGCGCTGCCCCGTGTACGCGATTTCAGAGGTATCAACCCCAACTCCTTCGACGGAAGAGGAAACTACTCTTTCGGTCTTAAGGAACAGCTTATCTTCCCCGAAATCGAATACGATAAAATCGACGCCGTTCGCGGTATGGATATCAACTTCATCACAACCGCTAAAACCGACGAAGAAGCCAGAGAGTTGCTCACCCTTATGGGCGCTCCTTTCGAGAAGTAATTTAAACGGAGGAAAGCTATGGCTAAGATGTCACTCAAGCAGAAGCAGCTCAGAGAGCCGAAGTATTCTACTCGCGCTTACAACAGATGCAAGATCTGCGGCAGACCTCACGCGTATATGCGCAAATTCGGCATTTGCAGAATCTCGGCGTTAAGAAGTCAAGCTGGTAAGCAAATCGCTTCTGCAAAAATCCCTCGCCGGACGGGTTTTTCTGATGTCCGGCTCTGTATCGACAAGGCGCTTGATTGCGCGAAATATGCGAGTACGACGAACGGGCTTTTCGCCGATGGAATTCGTAACGGCTCAGCGTTAGGAGGTAAATGAATGCAGATTACAGATACTATCGCGGATATGCTTACGAGAATTCGCAACGCCAATTCCGCAAAGCACGCAACTGTTGACGTTCCCGCTTCCAACCTTAAAAAGCAAATCGCTCAGATTTTGCTCGACGAGGGCTACATCAAGTCCTTCAAGGTTGTTGACGACAACAAGCAGGGCGTTATCAAAATCACACTTAAGTACACCGACAGCAAGGCGCAGGTTATCACCGGTCTTAGAAGAGTTTCCAAGCCCGGTTTGAGAATCTACTCCAACTGCAAGGATATGCCCAAGGTTATGAAGGG
Organism: uncultured Clostridia bacterium; assembly: GCA_945933905.1. GTDB lineage: Bacteria > Bacillota > Clostridia > Oscillospirales > Ruminococcaceae > CAG-115. The sequence continues at coordinate 1,605 of CAMEQX010000032.1, read as the reverse complement.
TCTCGGTATCGCTATCGTTTCCACTTCCAAGGGTATTATGACGGACAAGAAGGCTCGCGAAATGAATGTCGGCGGCGAAGTGCTGGCATTTGTATGGTAAGGAGGAATAGTAATGTCAAGAATCGGTAGAATGCCTATTACTGTTCCTGCGGGCGTTGACGTTAAAATCGACGGCTCCGTTGTAACCGTAAAAGGCCCTAAGGGCACCATCACCAAGGAATTCAATCACACAATGAAGATTACGCAGGACGGCGCTGTTATCACGGTTGAGCGTCCCAACGACGAGAATGTTTCCCGCTCGCTTCACGGTCTTACAAGAACGCTTATTCACAATATGATTGTGGGCGTTACCGAGGGCTACAAGAAGGAGCTCGAAATCAACGGCGTAGGCTTCAGATGCGAAAAGCAGGGCAAGGATGTTATCCTCAACCTCGGTTTCTCGCACAAGGTTGTCGTTTCCGACACCGACGACTGCAAGCTCGAGGTTCCTTCCCCCAACAAGATTATCGTTGTTGGTATCGACAAGCAGAAGGTAGGCCAGCGCGCTTCCGAAATCAGAAGCAAGCGTCCTCCCGAGCCTTACAAGGGTAAAGGTATCAAGTACGTTGACGAGTATATCCGCCGCAAGGAAGGTAAGGCAGGAAAGGGCAAGAAGTAATATTGATTATATCGGAGCATTGCTTCGTGAAATATTAGTTCTGTTGAAGAGCTTTTCCCGCAATACGCGTCGAAGCGCGTACAGGGAAAAGGCTATGAAAGGATAATAAGATGGTTAAAATAATCGATAAGAACAAGAGCAGAATGCGCCGTCATAAGCGCGTTCGCGGCAAGGTATCGGGAACTCCCGAGTGCCCCAGACTTAATGTTTTCCGCTCTTCTATGCACATCTACGCGCAGATTATCGACGACGTAAACGGCAAGACGCTTTGCGCTGCTTCTTCCACCGAGAAGGGCTTCGATATGTACGGCGGAAACTGCGACGCTGCCAAGAAGGTTGGTCAGATGATCGCAGAAAAGGCAAAGCAGGCGGGCATCACCGACGTCGTTTTCGACAGAGGCGGATATGTGTATCACGGTCGTGTAGCAGCTCTCGCTGAGGGCGCTCGCGAAGGCGGACTCAATTTCTGATAAGGAGGGAAATGACTTGGCTAAGATTGAACAGACAGAAAACGAACTCTCTGAGAAGGTTGTTTACATCAACCGCGTTTCCAAGACCGTAAAGGGCGGACGCATTATGAAGTTCTCAGCTCTGGTTGTTGTAGGCGATAAGAACGGCACGGTTGGTTTCGGTATGGGCAAATCCAACGAAGTTCCCGATGCACTCCGCAATGGAATTGACGACGCGAAAAAAAATGTTCACAAGATTGCGCTCAAGGGAAGCACCATTCCTCACGAGATTACAGGCAAGTTCGGCGCAGGCTCGGTTCTGATGCGTCCGGCTCCCGAAGGTACCGGCGTTATCGCGGGCGGCCCTGTTCGTGCGGTTATCGAAATGGCAGGCATCAAGAACATTCGTACAAAGTCCCTGCGTTCCAACAACCCCTGCAACGTTGTAAGAGCTACAATGCAGGGCTTGATGGCTCTCAGAACCGCAGAAGAAGTTGC
>CAMEQX010000031.1 GCA_945933905.1 uncultured Clostridia bacterium | reverse complement strand
TCGCCGAGTTGTTTTTCGGCAGCCTTTGAGATGTTGAACTTAAACGCGCGGTCGCGGGGAGAAAAGACGATGTTCCTCATCGCGAAAAGCGTCTCGGGGAGCAGCTTCACGGCGTTTTCGACATACAGACATTCCGCGCAAATCAGCTTTGCCTTGTCGGGCAAAAAGTACATTCCGTCCGCGCAGTCATACTCGCCGCAGTTGTCGCAGGCGACTAAATTCGGCGCGAAGCCAAGCTCTCTGCAATACCGCAGCTCAAACGCCGCCTTAACCGAGGCAAGCGGTCGCCCGTGCATAATCTCGAACAGCGCAATCGCGAAAAACCGCACGATGCTGTCCTGAGGCTGCTCGGACGGCGTGCAGTATCTCACGCTCTGCGCGAAATACGAGGCAAGCGCGAGTTTTTCGATATCCTGTCCGAGCTCGTGGAAGGTGAATTTCGGCTTCGCGGAGTTTACGGTATAGCGCATTTTGTTCTTCGACAGCGAAAACGTTGAATAGGAGAAAAGCGCCGCCGCCGATAAAATCGAGCTGTTGATTTTGTTTGCGCCGTGCGCGGAAGCCTCGATTATGCCTTGCTCGTCGGTCAAGATGTCGATAAACACGCTGTTTTCGCCGACCTCGCGCCGCGCAATCACAATCCCCTCATACGTTACCAGCATTTTTTCTCCTCAAAATAAAGCGCGCCCCGAAGAGCGCGCGGAAATTATCTCATATATTCGCGCCAATCGAGGTCGCCGCGCTTCAGTGCGTGGATAAGCGCCTCGGCTGTCGCTATATTCGTAGCAACAGGGATATTATGCACATCGCAAACCCGCAGAATGTTGATGTCATTCGGCTCGTGTGATTTCATTGTAAGCGGGTCGCGGAAGAAAATCAAAAGGTCGATTTCGTTGCAGCTAATCTCGGAAACCAGCTGTTCTCCGCCGCCCTGAGAGCCGCTCAGAAAGCGCTTGATTTGCAGACCTGTCGCCTCGGCAACAATCTTTCCCGTTGTGCCTGTCGCGCAAATATTGTAATTGTTCAGAATTCCGCAGTATGCTATGCAGAACTGAACCATAAGCTCCTTTTTTGCGTCGTGAGCTATAAGAGCAATGTTCAACTGAAACACCCCTTAGTCAATCTTAATTGTAAGCGGAACATCCTGACCTGTAATGCGCTTTGCAATCGCGGAATAAGCCTTATAGCCGCCGCAGGTGGGGGGCAGAGCCTCGCCCTTCGCGCCGCAGATTTTGATGTTCTGGTCCTCGGGCACAACGCCGATAAGCGGGATACCCACGCTGTCCATAACCTCGTCCAAATCGTAGAGGATTTCCTCTTCCTTGAAATTCGGGCTGACCTTGTTGATGACGAGGCGCTGATTTATACAATTCTTGACATAGAGGAAGTCCGAGAGAATTGCGCCGTCGCGCACGCAAACCGTATCGGGTGTGGTAACCATCAGAATGAGCTCAGCCGCCTTAATTACGCTGAACACAGAGCTTCCCACGCCCGCGGTATCGATGATTATGTAATCGAAATGCTCGCGCATCTCCTCGCACACGCCCATAATCTTCTCGGGGTTGATATCGATAAACGGGTTTCTTGTCGCGCAGACGAGATAGAGGTTTTCCACGCGGTCAACCTTTGTCGTTGCCGTCAGAATATCAATTCTTCCCTCGAGATATTCGCCGATATCGTGCTTAACCTTGTCCTTAATTCCGAGCATTATATCAAGGCAGCGCAGACCGAAGTCCAGCTCCACGAGCAGCGTCTTGTGACCGAGAGTCGCAAGACCCGTAGCGACGTTTGCCGATGTGGTGGACTTTCCTGTTCCGCCCTTTCCTGCTGTAACAGCTATTATTTGTGACATAATTTCCCCTCTCCGCCGACAAAATTCCGCAAAATCCGATTTTGCCGACATCATACCAAATTATACCCTATTCTTATTTTAGCACAAAAATCTAAATTTGAAAAGGGTTTTTTCTCATTTATTAAAATTTCGTGAAAATTGTGGTTTTTCGCCTTGATTTTTTGTGCATTTTTCACAAAGCTGTAAGCGGCTGTCCGTTTTCGTCATAATTCGTGTTGATAGTACCGGTAGCGTACGCTTTGACGATATTTGCCGCCATAACTCTCGCGAATTCGCCGTGTTCAAGGATAACGCCGAACGCGATTTCGGGATTATCTGCGGGATAGAAGCCCACAAGCGCCGAGTTGAACTGATAAGCGTCGGGGTGCTCGTAGTCGTCCGCCTCGGGCGTTCCCGTTTTAATCGCGACATTTTCCTTCCCCACGCCGACATAATCAAACGGATTTGTCCAGCCCGCGCCGTCGATGTAGAAATAGTCCTGCGTTGAGGCGACAAGCTTCATTCCCTTGTGGATTGCCTCCATATATTTGTCCATTCCGGGCAGCCCCGAGAAATCCTCGGCAACGATTGTCGCTTTTTCGGAGATTTTCTCCGTGAAATCATAGTTGTAGATTGACTGAACAACGTGCGGCTGATAGCGCACACCCTTGTTTGCAATCGTCATCGCCTGAGTTGCGAGATGAAGCGGCGTGAGGAGTGTTTCGGACTGTCCGATACCCGCTTGAACAACGTTTCCCTCGTACCATTCCCAGCCGTTTTCCTCGAAAAGCTCCATTGAGGTCATTCTGCCCGTGCTCATCGTGAGGTCAAAGCCGATATCCTTGCCCACGCCATAGTGCTCCGCCCATTCCGCGAGCGTGTCAATCCCGAGCCGCCGCGCCGTTTCGTAGAAGAAGATGTTACAGGAGTACATAAGCGCTTTCGACACGTTTATCGCGCCGTGAACGCCAAGACAGGTCGGTTTGAAGCCGCCGTAGTAGGTGTAAACACCGCCGCAGGTGATTTTGCTGTCAATCGCAATCGCGTGCTCGTTAAGTCCTGCGGTCGCAGTGATTGTCTTGAAGGTTGAACCCGGTCGATAAGCACCGTTCAGCGCGCGGTTGAACACGGGCGAATACGGCTGATTGAGGACTTCCTCGTAGTTTTCGACATAGTCGTTGAGATTATAGTTAGGGTAACTAACCATTCCGAGCACGCCGCCCGTTTTCACGTCCAGCACGACAATCGTTCCCGCCTGACAGCCCTTTCCGCGCAGATTTGTGTCGTATTTTGAGGTGTAGTGCGGGGAGTTGAGGTATTGAATGTGATATTCAAGAAGGTCTTGGAGAAGCTTCTGAAAATCCGCGTCAATCGTGAGCATAACGGACTTTCCTGCGACAGGCTCTTTGGTCACCTCGTCGCTTATCATCAATCCGTCCGAGCCTCGCGTAATCGTGCGGACGCCGCGAGTGCCGCGCAGGGTGCTTTCCAGAGCGCTTTCAACACCGCTCATACCGATTGTATCGTTGATGTTATAGCCCTTATCCTTGAGCTCTTTGTATTCCTCGGCTGAAATCGCGCCGACAGTACCTCTGAAATGCGCCGCGACATCTCCGTTTACATAGTCGCGCTCCCAGCTTTGCGTGATATCAACGCCGTCAAGCATTGTCGCAAGCTCCTTCAGCTCGGGCACGACGTCCTCGCTCACGTCCGACGCCAGCACAAAAACGTTTGCGTCGGAGAAGTTTTTTATCGTCATTTCATAGCGCACGCCCGCGATATAACGGCGCATTTGCTCGGAGTATTTTTCGTCAACATTATACGTTTTGTAGAGCTGGAAAATGCAGTCCTCAACGCCCGTATAGCTTGCAACATTCAGCTTTTCCTTCATCGTTTCGACAGCCGCAGGACGCGTTTCGTCAAAGGCGTAGGGCGTGGTTTTGGAGATGGGCAGGCTGTCGTTCCATTCCTGATTATTCTTGATGAGAACCGTAAGCACGCGGTAAATTATCTCGTTTTCCGTGCCCGAAACAAGCGAGGAGAGCTGGAGATTGATGTTAAAGACGATTTTGTTGGAGTTGAGCACTTTTCCGTTGCAATCGACAATCTGCCCGCGAGCCGCGTCGATTTCCTGCTCAGCCTGATAGGTGCTTTTGGTCATCTCAAGGTACTTTTCGCCGTCAACAAGCTGCGTCTGAAGCAGCCGAATTCCGCACATAAAAGCCGCCGCGACAACCAGCACGACAAGCGTCATTGTTCGTAAAATTGAAGAGATTTTAGACATAAAAGCTTCCCTAAAAATGCAAATTATTCCGTTTCCTTGCTTTCCGAGTCCTCGGCACTGCGCGCGGATTCCTCGAGCTTTCTCTTTTCATCGGGGCGCAGCTTCTTGACGATAAGCGAAACGAGCAGATACACGGGTGCCGCGAGCAAAATCGAGCCGCAGTAGGCGGGCAAAATCACGCTCACAAACGAAATCCCGAACTGCGCGCCTTCCCATACCCAGTGAAGAAAAGTGATGTCGAGGAGCGCGATTATGACGGAAACCGCCGCGTTTATGACGAAATGCGAGACGATGTTCACCTTTATCCAAAACCGCGACAAAAGCGACACCACCGGACACGCGCAAAGCAGCCAAAGCGCGTAAAATCCGGCAGTTGTGCCGCTTGCGATATCCAGCATAAGCCCGCATATCGCGCCGAAAATTCCTGCGGCGAGGTCGCCCTCAAACATAGAAACGGCGATTGCAAGCGGGATTATCACGAACGGACACCAGCCCTTTATCACGGGATTTCGCAAGAACACGAACATCAGCAGAAGCGCCGCCGAATACAGCGCCCACCGCAGTATAACGCGCAAAGTCGCCTTTCGGGAGCGCGATTTTATCCACGAAGTTTTTTTCATAGTTTCACTCGTTTATCTCAAAGGGAATTCCCTTGCCGTCGAAATCCGTCACCACAAACGCGCTTGTCACGCCGAAGATATCGACAGCGGGCTTTATCAGCGCGTGCTTTGAAAGACCGTTCGGGTCGTCGTAAACCTCGGTTACGGTTCCCACAAGAATGTCGTCGGGGAACAAGCCGCTTTTGCCCGAGGTGAAGATGATGTCGCCTTCCTTGATGTCGGCGTCTTTGAGGATATCGCTCATCAGGCAAAGTCCCTTTTTCGCGCTTTCGAGGTCGTTTTCGATAACGCCCGTTGCTTTTGAGCGCATTGTGAACACGCCGACCTTTACTTGTGGGCTGATGATTGTGGTGACTTTAGCGTAGTTGTCGGCAATCGAGGTTATCCTCCCGACAAGCCCGACAGACGTCACCACGGGGTCGTTGAGCGAAAGCCCTGAGCTGCTTCCCGAGCTGATTGTAAAGCCGCCGTAGAGGTCGTTTGCGTTGCGCGCGATGATGTCGCAGGGCTCCGAGAAGGCGAAATCCTTGTTTTTCTCCTTCAGCCCGAGCATCTCGCGAAGCTGCTCGTTTTCGTTTTTCAGCGACTCGTAGTCCATCGTGTGCTTATACATCTCGGTGAGCTTTGCGGAAAGCTCGTCGTTTTGACTTTTATAGGTATCCGCGTTGACAAGTTTGTCGATAAAGCCCGAAACGCCGTCTGCAATCCAGTTTGCGGCGGCGGTGAACGGATATGTCAATGTGTTGAGAATTTGCTCGGGGCCCGACTGCGCGCCGACGTTTATCGCAACGTAGGTCATAAGCCCCGCAAGCAGCGCGGCGACGCAAATCAGGATTTTGAACTTTATGCTGTGAAAAAATTCTTTCATAGAGGTGTGATTTCGGGTGAATTATCAGTAAATTGTTTCGTCCTCGGAGAGCACGTCTTCGAGCTTGTCGATATTTTCGAGAACCTTTCCCGTGCCGTCTGCAACGCAGTCGAGCGGTCTTTCGGCGATTTTTACGGGCATACCGGTTTCATCGTGAATGAGCTTGTCAAGACCGCGAAGCAGCGCGCCGCCTCCCGCAAGCATAATTCCGCTTTCAATGATATCCGCGGCAAGCTCGGGCGGGCACTTTTCAAGGGTGGTCTTGATTGCGTCGATAACGTGAGAAAGCGGCTCGGAGAGCGCTTCTCTGACTTCCTCGCTGGTGATTGTGATGTTCTCGGGCAAACCGTTGAGCAAATTGCGTCCGCGGATGTCCATAACCGGCTCTTTTTCATCGGTTTTAGCCGCCGAGCCGATACCTGTTTTGATATTTTCAGCGGTTCTTTCACCGATAAGGAGATTGTATTTTTTCTTGATATAGTTGATGATAGCGGAGTCGAACTCATCTCCCGCAACTCTCACGGAGCGCGCCGTAACGATACCACCGAGCGAAATTATCGCAACCTCGCTTGTGCCACCGCCGATATCGACAATCATACTGCCCATAGGCTCTGCGACAGGCAAACCCGCGCCGATAGCCGCAGCCATAGGCTCCTCGATGATTGAAACGCGCTTTGCACCCGCCTGCTGAGCGGCTTCCTTAACGGCTCTGCGCTCAACCTCGGTTACGCCCGAAGGAATGCAGATGATAACGCGCGCCTTGCCTCTGCCCTTGAGCGCCTTTTTGATGAACTGCCCGAGCATAATCGACGTCATATCGAAATCCGCGATAACGCCGTCCTTGAGCGGTCTTACAGCGGTAATCGAGCCGGGTGTACGACCGATAACGTCCTTTGCCTCCTGTCCGACATAGCGCACCTGTCCCGCCTTTTTATCAACCGCAACCACGGACGGTTCGCGGATAATAATGCCTTTTCCGCGCATATAAACCAGCGTATTCGCCGTTCCCAAATCGATACCGATATCCTTGTTAATTCCGAACATTTTAAGAAGTCCTCCGAATTTATATAAATTTGAATATTTTTATCCAACTTATATTATAACATTATTTTTGCCGCGTTACAATATATTATTTATCATAAATTTTACTTTTTTCGGCACGGTTTTTTGTGATTTTGAACAAAGAAAACGGCGACCGAAACCCAGCCGCCGTAATCTTGCTTAATTTTGCGGTTTTGAAGCCCAAAATTACTTGTTCTTCTCCACAATTTCCTTTGTATCTCTTGCGATAAGCAGCTCCTCGTTGGTGGGAACAACCCAAACCTGAACCTTGCTGTCGGGAGCGGAGATTTTCGCGAGCTTTCCGTGAAGACCTGCGTTTGCCTTTTCGTCAAGCTTAATTCCGAGAACCTCCATATTGTTGCAGACATCTGCGCGCAAATCATCGGAGTTTTCGCCGATACCGCCCGTGAAAAGAACAGCGTCAAGTCCGTTCATAATCGCAGCGTAAGAGCCGATGTACTTCTTGATTTCATAGCGGAGCATTTCACCCGCAAGCTTTGCCTTCTTGTCGCCGTGCTCGGCAGCAACGCTGATATCGCGGTTATCCGAGGAGATGCCCGAAATTCCGAGGAAGCCGGACTTTTTGTTGAGGTAGTCGCTCATCTCGGAGGGAGAGAGGCTCATCTTGTTTTCAAGATAAGTAACAGCGGACGGGTCAACGCAGCCCGAGCGTGTGCCCATAATAACGCCGTCGAGAGGGGTGAAGCCCATAGAGGTATCAACCGACTTTCCGCCTTCAACCGCGGTAATCGAGGAGCCGTTTCCGAGGTGGCAGGAAACGATTTTGAGGTCCTTGATATCCTTGCCCATAGCGTCTGCAAGCGCCTGAGAAACGAAGCGGTGAGAGGTGCCGTGGAAGCCGTACTTTCTGACGTGATACTTCTCGTATGCTTCATAAGGCATACCGTACATATAAGCCTTTTCGGGCATTGTGGAGTGGAACGCGGTATCGAAAACGGCAACCTGAGGCGTGCCGGGCGCGAGAACGTTCTTGCATGCTCTCAGAGCGAGTGCGTGCGGGTGGTTATGTACGGGAGCAAGCTCGGAGAGGTCGTCGATAGCCTGAATAACGTCGTCGTCAACGATAGTTGTTGCACCAAACTTTTCGCCGCCGTGAACTACGCGGTGACCTACTGCTGCGATTTCGCTCATCGAAGAAATAACGGCAGCGTCGCCCGTGGTGAGCACCTCAACGAGCTTCTCAAAAGCCTCGGTGTGCGTGGGGAACTCGCAATCCATATCAACGGTCTTGCCGTTGAAGGTGGTGTGCTTGATATGTCCGCCGATGCCGATACGGTCGCAGTTGCCCTTTGCGATAACGCTCTCGTCGGTCATATCGAGAAGCTGATACTTGAGGGAAGAGCTTCCCGCGTTGATTACCAAAATTTTCATCTTCCAGTTTCCTTTCATAAATCCGAAATTTGTCTTTTTGCAAAACATCAACTACTATTTTAAAACATTTTGTGAAAAAAATCAAGTATTTTTTTAGGAAAATTTAAAAAATTTATTGATTTTGTTGAAAAAATGTTGTAAAATAGAATTATTATATAAAGGATTACTTGAAATGGGACTTGCAGTTTTTGCCATTCTGATTTTTATAATCACTGTCATATTTGCAATGATAATCCTCTGTGCAATAATCATAGGGGGATATGTCGGAATGGTATTTCTCGTGATTTCCCTCATCAAGAAGGCGCGCGGCTTTTCCGGCAGAAAACGAGCCGGTTTTATCGCGCTTATAGCGCTTGTAATACTGCTGTGCATCGCGTTTTTAGCGTTTATGGTATGGCTTGAATATCTGACGGGTTCATTTTTGGTGTATTTCATCACAGAAACGAATTTAGGTTTAAGCCGGATTTAAATTGAGTATCTCGGAGGTGTATTTATGAAAATCGCCGCAGTTATCAGCGAGTACAACCCTTTTCACTTCGGTCACAAATATCTTCTCGACAAGGCGCGCTCGGCGGGCGCTACGCATATCGTGAGCGTGATGAGCGGGAATTTTGTACAGCGCGGGGATTTGGCGATTTTCGACAAGTACGCCCGCACGAAAACCGCGCTGGAAAACGGCTCGGACTTGGTTATTGAGCTGCCCGCGAGATTTTCGCTGATGTCGGCGGAGGGATTTGCTAGGGGTGCGGTGAGCCTGATTTCCGCGCTCGGCTGCGTGGATATGCTGGCTTTCGGGAGCGAAAGCGGCGAGATTTCCGCATTAAAAGAGGCTTCGGGGGCGGTCGAGTACTGCCTTCACACCGATGAGTTTGCAACAAAAATCAAGCGTGGGAAAAGTTATCCCGCGGCGCTTCAGGAAACGCTTCGCGAGTTTTACACGGAGGACGTTTCCGAGGTTATCGCGTCGCCGAACAACACGCTTGCAATCGAGTATCTGAACGCGCTCGACAACATCGGAAGCCGCATCGAGCCGTTCACCGTGAAGCGCGCGGGTGCCGCTCACGACGACGACAGCGACGATGTTTTCGCGTCCGGCTCATCGATAAGAAAGAAGATTTTCTCCGGCGAGGATTATTCGGCTTTCGCGCCCGTTTTAGACGAGCCGACTGCCGATATAAAGCGGCTTGAAACGGCAATTTTAGCGAAGCTGCGCCTGCTTCACAAGGAGGATTTCGAGCAGCTCTACGACTGCGCGAACGGTCTCGGGGAGCGGCTTTTCAAGGCTGTTCGCAAGGCGGGCACTCTCGAGGAACTGCTGTTTCTGACGAAAACCAAGCGCTATACGCTGGCGAGGGTTCGGCGCGCTTCGTTATGCGGTTTTCTGGGGATAACGAAGTCGATTTCCGGAGAGCCGCCTGCCTATATCCACATTCTGGGAATGAACTCGCGCGGGCGGGAAATTCTCTCGGCGTCGAACTGCCAAATCCCCGCCGATACCTCTCTCAAAGCGCTCTCGCAGACCTCTCGTGCTGCTCTTAAACAGGCGAATTTCGAGGCGCGGCTCGGCGATA
>CAMEQX010000030.1 GCA_945933905.1 uncultured Clostridia bacterium | reverse complement strand
ACAAAAAACGGACAATTCTCGTTGACAACCCGTCTGCCGAGGAAAACGCGCCGCGTTATATAGAGAAAACGGTTCTCGGAATAAACGTGGATTTCAAGGCGGACGAAACGCGCGGAAAGCTTTGGGAGAACTGCGCGCTTTCGGTTTTGCCGACAAGTGAAACCGAGTGCGAAATCACGATTTATCTCGGCGACAGCTCGGATATTTCGGCGGTTCCCGAGGACAAAATTCTCCGCACGAAAATGACAAAAACCGACGCGGGCTGGCGTCTGACAGAATTTGTGTATTGATATGAGCAAAAACGAAAACCCGATTTCAACCTACGCGAAGGTAAGTCAGCTTGCCTTTGTTATCATCACGCCGCTGCTGCTGTTTATCGGCGGGGGCTGGTTTCTCTCGAAGAAATTCGGCTGGCCCGACTGGGCGATGATAATTTGCATAGCGCTGGGAATTGTGTTTATGATATGCGGCGCGGTGAGCTATCTCTACAAGCTGATAAAAATGTACGAAAAAGCCGACAAGCCCGCTCCGAAGGCGTTCACGAGCTCTCGCCGTGAAAACGATTACTACGACGACTACTCAAAAAAGTGACGGAAAAGCCGATGACGAATGATTGTGTTATGAAAAAGAACGAGCCGATTTACGAGGAAATAAGGTCGCTTTCGCCGTTTTTCCTTGTGATTTCGGGGATTTATATGATTGTGCTCGCGATAATTTTCTTTGCGGCAGGCTACGACTATACGCTGCTTGTCGGCGGGATTTACGGAATAATTATTGCGGCGCTGAATTTCTTTACTTTAGGGAAAACCGCGCAGACTGCGGTGAAAAAATCAAGCGCAAAGTCCGCGCAAACCTATATGAGCGGAATGTACTGCGTGAGATATCTCGGGCTTATCGCGCTGCTCACGCTCGGTGCGATTGCGCCGTTTATCAGTCTTATCACAGCGATTATACCGCTGTTTTTTCCGAAATTCGCTATATTGATAAGAACATTCATAAGAAAGGAGGAATGATGCTGAATGCCAACTGCGTTAATGCTAGCCTCCGCCGCCGCCGAGAAAACTCTCGAGGTCAACGGCGCATTAAAGGTTGTAGAACTCTTTGGGGAAGGCTCAGGACTCTGGCTGACAGAAAGCGTTATCGTTCAATGGATAGTAATTCTGATTTTGCTGGTCGTTGTTTTGATTTTGCGGCATAATCTGAAACCCGTTCCCGAAACAAGACGTCAGGCTGCTGCCGAAATGCTCGTGGAATTTGTCCGCGACACCGTTCACGGAACTATGGGCGCGAAGTATAACGCTTATACGCCTTATATAATGACGCTTCTGTGCTACATTATGATAAATAACCTTATGGGTCTGATGGGCTTGAGAAACCCAACGGCAGATGTTTCCGTTACGGGAACGCTTGCTATAATGACTTTCATTTTGGTTCAGTACAATCGTGCGAAAACAGGAAAGTTCAAGGGCTATTTCAAGAGCTTTATCGAGCCGCTTCCGTTTATGCTGCCGTTCAACATAATCGGTGAGTTTGCAAATCCGCTCGCATTGGCACTGCGTCTGTTCGGCAATATGGTTGCGGGTACCGTTATCGGCGGTCTTATCTACTTCGCGCTCGGAAACTTCGCAATTCTCGTGCCGGCAGTGGCGTCGCTCTACTTCGACATATTCTCAGCCGTGATGCAGTCGTACATCTTCATTATGCTCAGTATGTCCTACATCTCGTCGGCTGAATGTGAGTAAAGCAAAAAACAAAGTTCAAAGTATCCTAAAAGGATAAATGGCACAATGTGTCAATAATTTAATTTACACGGAGGAAAAACACAATGGAAATGACCCCTGAAACTATGAAAATCTTGGCGAACGCAATCGTTCTCGGTGCTTCGGCATTGGGCGCGGGTACTGCGATGATTGCCGGTCTCGGCCCCGGTATCGGTGAAGGCTACTGCGGCGGTAAGGCAGTTGAAGCAATCGGCAGACAGCCCGAGGCTTCCGGCGCAATCACAAGAACTATGATTATCGGCGACGCGCTCGCAGAAACAACCGGTCTTTATGCGCTCGTTATCGCACTTCTCCTTATGTTCGCTAACCCGCTTCTCGGCAATCTTATCAAGTAATAACGGTTTAGTAAATTGGGAGGAGGAAACGCAATGCTGAATATTCTCAGCAATGTAAGCGCAGCAGCGGAAGGCAGAGATTGGTATGAATCGCTTGTTTCGATAAATCCGACAACTATTGTTTTCACGCTGATAAACTTGCTTATTATCTTCCTCATTTTCAGATTTCTCCTGTATAAGCCGGTCTGCAAAATGCTTGACAAGCGCAAGGAAATGGCGGCTTCCGAAATCGAAGAAGCTCGCAAGGCTAAAGAAGCAGCACAGAAGGCTGAGGAGGAATACACCGCGCGTCTTGCCGACGCAAAGGCTGAGGCTTCGGAGATTATGAAGCAGGCTACCCTCAGAGCGCAGAAGCGCGAGGAGGAAATTGTCGGCGAGGCAAACAAAAAGGCTGCGGAAATCCGCACCAAAGCGGAGGAAAATATCGAACGCGACAAACAGCGCGCTCTTAACGAAATCAAGAATGAAATTTCCGAGATTGTCGTTATGGCTGCGGGCAAGGTTGTCGAAAAGGAAATTTCCGCGTCCGATAATGAGGAAATCATCTCGAAATTCTTAGAAGAAGTCGGCTCGGCAAACTGATGTGACTTCGGAAAGGAATTTTTATGAACGATAAGGCAGAAAAAATCTACGGCGACGCGTTCTTTTCGCTTTGTCGGGAGGAAAATCCCGATGGCTTGAAGGACATTCTCGGAGAACTCACGGAGCTCGACAAGATATTCTCGGAAAATCCCGGATTTATCAAGCTGATGAACACTCCCACGGTTCCTCTCGAGGAAAAACTCTCGCTGCTTGACGAGCTGATAAAGGCGGGAAATTTGTCGGAGCTTTGCGGAAACCTGCTCTGCGTGCTTTGCGAAAAGCACAGAATGAGCTGTTTTTCGGATATCGTGAAGCACTTCAAGGGGCTTTATAACGATGAATTCAAGCTCGCGGAAATCACCGTCACCACAAGCAGCCCGCTGTCAGACGCGATGAAGCAGAAAATCAAGGAAAAGATGTCGAAGGTTATCGGGAAAACCGTTTCTATCAACGAAAAGGTTGACGAAAAGCTTATCGGCGGTATCGTGATTGACTACGGCAGCAAGCGCTATGACGGCAGCGTCAGGTCAAGACTTGACGCATTAAAGGGAGAGCTCGGCTCGGTTATCTGAGTGATTTCTCCATAAATTCACAAGGAAAGGACTGTATAGAATGGATTTACGCCCCGATGAAATAACGGGCTTGATAAAAGACCGCATCAAAAACTACAACGCGAAAATCCAGCTCGGCGATGTGGGTACGGTTGTTACTGTCGGCGACGGTATCGTTCGTATTCACGGGCTTGAAAACTGTATGCTTAACGAGCTGCTGGAATTCGAGAACGGCGTTCAGTGTATGGCGCTCAACCTCGAACAAGAGTTTGTAGGCGCGGTTATGTTGGGCTCCGACTCGGGCATTAAAGAGGGCGACAGCGTAAAAAGAACGGGCTCAATCGTGTCCGTACCGGTCGGCGAACAGCTGCTCGGACGCGTCGTAAACTCCCTCGGAGAGCCGCTTGACGGCAAGGGCGATATTCTCGCAAAGGAAAAGCGCCCGATTGAAAAAATCGCTTCCGGTATCATCACAAGAGAGCCCGTAACCGTTCCTCTTCAGACGGGAATTAAGGCTATCGACAGTATGATTCCGATAGGCAGAGGTCAGCGTGAGCTGATTATCGGCGACAGACAGACGGGTAAAACCGCTATCGCTATCGATACAATCATCAACCAGAAGGGCAAGGACGTTATCTGCATTTACGTTGCAATCGGTCAGAAAAACTCGACCGTTGCGGGAGTTGTGGATACGCTTTCGAGAAACGGCGCTCTTGAATACACAATCGTTGTTTCGTCAACCGCGTCCGAGCTTGCGCCCTTGCAGTACATCGCGCCTTACGCGGGCTGCACAATGGGTGAGTACTTTATGGAGCAGGGCAAGGACGTCCTCATCGTTTATGATGACCTGTCCAAGCACGCAGTAGCTTATCGTGCGCTCTCGCTGCTGCTGAAGCGCCCGCCGGGACGTGAAGCATACCCCGGTGATGTATTCTACCTCCACTCAAGACTTCTCGAGCGCGCTGCTCGTCTTAACAAGGATTACGGCGGCGGCTCGCTTACCGCGCTTCCGATTATCGAAACGCAGGCGGGCGACGTTTCCGCATACATTCCGACAAACGTTATCTCGATTACCGACGGTCAGATATTCCTTGAAACCGAGCTGTTCAACTCGGGCGTTCGTCCCGCAGTTAACCCCGGTATCTCGGTATCGCGCGTCGGCGGTAACGCGCAGATTAAGGCGATGAAGAAGGTTGCGGGTACTCTGAAGCTCGACTATTCGCAGTATCGTGAGCTCCAGTCGTTCTCGCAGTTCGGCTCCGACCTCGACCAAGATACAAAGAACCGTCTTGCAAAGGGCGAACGTATCGTTGAGGTTCTCAAACAGGACCAGAACTCTCCGCTTGAGGTTGAAGAACAGGTTGTTATCATCTACGCGGTTATCAACAACTTCCTCGCAAGCGTTCCGATTGAGAAAATCAAGCAGTATCAGAAGGATTTGATTGAAAATATCAAATCTACAAAGCCTGAAATTCTCGAAGGAATTCGTACCACCAAAGTGCTTTCCCCCGAAAATGAAGCGGTTCTGAAAGAGGTTCTTTCAAGCTTTGCCGCTACTTATGCGGGCTGATAAAGGAGTTTTTCTATGAAACAGGCTGCTTTTGTACTTGGAATAGTTGGCACAACAATCGCTGTTTTCTCGGCGCTTGCTGTTGCTTGGCTGTATATTGAAAAGAAGGTTAAATATATAACCACCGAGGACAATATAGAATAAAAAGAGCAAAAGCCCTTGCTCTTTACGGGGGTGATTTTAATAGCAAGCGGAAATATGAAGGCAATCAAGCGGCGCATAAAATCGGTCGGCTCAACAAAGCAGATTACGAAGGCTATGCAGCTTGTTGCATCGAGTAAGCTGCGCAAGGCGAAAGCTAGAGCGGAGCAGGCTCGTCCTTATTTCAACGAATTATACAAGACAATGTGCGAGATAGCTTCCGCAAACACGGATTTCTCCACGATTTACACGGTGAAAAGAGAGGTTAAAAATCGACTTTTCATTGTTGTCGCGGGCGACAGAGGTCTTGCGGGCGGCTATAACTCAAACGTGCTGAAAATGGCGGTTGCCGCTCACGCAAACGACGCGGAAAAGCCGAAGATTATCGCTATCGGCAAGAAAGCGGGCGAGTTTTTCGCAAAGCGCGATTATGAAATCGTGGCTTCCTACGCGAATATTGCCGAGGATATAAAGCCGAACACGGCGCAGGATATCGCGAATATTGCGATTGATATGTTTGCGAAGGGCGAGGTTGACGAGGTTGTTGTGTTCTACACGATGTTCGTGTCGTCAATGTCACAGGAGCCGCACAGTATGTCGGTTTTGCCGATGGATACGGTTGAGCTCGAGGACTATGGCGTGATGACCTACGACCCGTCCCCCGAGGCTGTTTTCAACAGAATTGTGCCGAGATTTACCGCGTCGCTTATACAGTGCGCGGTAGTCGAGAGCTACGCGTCCGAACAGGGCGCGCGCCGCACGGCAATGGAAAACGCAACGGACAACGCGGACGCTATGACGGAAAGTCTGTCGCTGCTGTACAACCGCGCTCGCCAGTCAAGCATTACCACGGAGATTATCGACATTGTGTCGGGTGCTTCCGCGCAAAGCTAATCTCACGCAAAGCAAGTTTATCTTGTTTTTACCTCTAATCTAACAGGGAAGGACTAGAATATGACAAAACAGAACACAGGCACGATTTCTCAGGTAATCGGCGCGGTTCTCGATATCAGGTTCGCGCCGGACAGCCTGCCTAATCTGCTTAACGCCATCGAAATCGACAATAAGGGTCAGAAGCTCGTTGTCGAGGTGGCGCAGCATATAGGCGACGACACCGTGCGCTGCATCGCTATGGCCAGCACGGACGGTCTTGTCAGAGCAATGGAAGCAGTTGACACGGGTGCTTCAATCAAGGTTCCTGTCGGAGAGCAAACTCTCGGACGCGTGTTCAACCTGCTCGGAGAGGCTGTTGACAACAAGCCGCAGCCCGAAACCGAAGAAAAATGGGAAATCCACCGTCCCGCGCCTACCTTCGAGGAACAGGAAGCCTCAAGAGAGGTTCTTGAAACGGGAATTAAAGTCGTTGACCTTATCGCGCCTTACTTGAAGGGCGGAAAAATCGGTCTGTTCGGCGGTGCGGGCGTTGGTAAAACGGTTCTTATTCAGGAGCTCATCAACAACGTCGCTACTCAGCACGGCGGTATTTCCGTATTTACGGGCGTAGGCGAGCGTACCCGTGAGGGTAACGACCTTTACCGTGAAATGACCGAGTCGGGCGTTATCAACAAGACCGCGCTGGTTTACGGTCAGATGAATGAGCCGCCGGGAGCAAGAATGAGAGTTGCGCTTTCGGGACTTACAATGGCGGAGTATTTCCGCGACAAGATGGGACAGGACGTTCTTCTGTTCATCGACAACATCTTCCGTTTCACACAAGCGGGCTCCGAGGTATCGGCGCTGCTCGGACGTATGCCGTCCGCCGTTGGTTATCAGCCGACGCTGGCAACCGAAATGGGCGCGCTTCAGGAGCGTATCACCTCGACCAAGAAGGGCTCGATTACGTCGGTACAGGCGGTTTACGTTCCTGCCGACGACTTGACCGACCCCGCTCCCGCGACAACCTTCGCTCACCTCGACGCGACGACGGTTCTTTCGCGTAATATCGCTTCGATGGGTATTTTCCCCGCGGTTGACCCGCTTGAGAGTACCTCGAGAATTCTCACGCCCGAGATTGTCGGACAGGAGCACTATGAGGTTGCACGCGCGGTTCAGTCGATTTTGCAGCGCTATAACGAGCTTCAGGATATCATCGCAATTCTCGGTATGGACGAGCTGAACGATGAGGATAAGCTCACCGTTTCAAGAGCGAGAAAAATCCAGCGTTTCCTGTCGCAGCCGTTCCACGTTGCAGAGCAGTTCACGGGTTACGAGGGCAAGTACGTTCCCCTCAAGGAGACAATTCGCGGATTTAAGGAAATCATCGAGGGCAAGCACGACGATTTGCCCGAGAGCGCGTTCTTGTTCGTGGGAACGATTGACGAAGCCGTTGAAAAAGCAAAAAAGGAAGGCTGATTGAAGGAGTGATTTTATGACGCCATTCAAGTTACAGATTATCACACCTGAGAAAAAAGTCTTTGACGGTGAAACCGAGCAGATTATCGTCCGCACGACAGTCGGCGACGTGGGAATACTTAACGGTCACGAGCCGTACTGCGCGGCACTTGGAGTCGGTCAGATGCGGATAATGATTAACGGCGAGTTCCGCAGAGCGGCAACTTCGGGCGGTATCATAAAGGTATCGAAGGAAGCGACGACAATTTTGGTTCAAACGTGCGAATGGGCGGACGAAATTGACGTAGAGCGTGCCGAAGCCGCGAAGGAGGCTGCCGAGGAGCGCAAAAAAGCCGCGAAAACCGACGCTGAGCTTATGCTCGCGGAGGCAAAGCTCTCGAGAGCGCTCAACCGAATTGACACGGCAAGTTTTCTTAAATAACACAAAAGGCGGGAGAAATTCCCGCTTTTTTGTTCTGTAAACTCTTGAAAAAACCCACGCAGTATCGAAGCTGCGTGGGTTTTTAATTATTCAAAATTCCTCTTTGACGAGATAAACCGGTCTGTTCTTGACCTCGAGATAAAGCTTTGACGTGTAAAGCCCGAGAATTCCCATACAGGTGAGAATTATTCCGCCGATGAAAACAACGCTGCTTACAATCGTGCCGCCGTTGAACGCATTAAAACCGCTCACAGCCGCGCTGATGATGAAAAACAGCAAAAAGCCGAAGCCCAAGATGTCGAAAGTAATTCCCAGCACCAGCGAAATCATCAGCGGCACGGTCGAGAAAGCCATAATTCCCTCGATTGAGTATTTGAACAGCTTCCAGAACGACCACTTTGTTTCGCCCGCCGCGCGCTGAATGTTCTCGTATTCCAGCCACTTTGTGTCAAAGCCAACCCAGCCGAAAATTCCCTTCGAGAAGCGGTTGTATTCGGTCATCGAGAGGATTGCGTCGCGAACCTGCCGCGTCATCATACGGTAATCGCGCGCGCCGTCAACGATTTCGGTTGTGGAGATTTTGCGCATAAGCCCGTAAAACCGCCGCGCAAAAAACGAGCGTATCGGCGGCTCGCCCTTGCGGTTGACGCGGCGCGTGGCAACGCTGTCATAGCCGCTTTCGATATAGCCGTACATCTCGGGGAGCAGCGCGGGCGGGTCCTGCAAATCCGCGTCCATAAGCACCACAAAATCGCCCTTTGCCTTTTGGAAGCCCGCGTAAATCGCCGCTTCTTTGCCGAAATTCCGCGAAAACGAAACCAAATGCACGCGCTCGTCCTTTTCGCGAAGCTCCTTGACAACCTGTACGGTTTTGTCCTTCGAGCCGTCGTTTACGAAAACAAATTCCAGCTCAACGCCTTTTTCGTGGAAGAAAGCTTCCTGCTTGATTGTTTCCGCATAGAACAGCGGCACGCTTTCCTCCTCGTTATAACAGGGTACAATTATACTGAGAGTTTTGTCAAACGTATTCAAGACTGATACCTGTCCTTTATATTATTCTGCGTTTTCAGCGGTTTCTGCGTCGGGATTTTCCGCCTTTTTCGCGAGAATTTTCTCCTCGGAAAGCGGCGGCGCCTGGTCGAGATATTCCGCTGAAAGCACCTTTATATCAAACGGCGAGAAAACCCTTTGATAAGGCGAAAACGGGTTCAAAATCGCGCTCTTGCCTCTGATTGAGTTAAAGAAGCGCGCCGCGTTTACTCGCAAAACGTCAAACTTGTTCTTTTCGGGGGTGACGAGAGCCGTTATTCTCTCGGGGTTTGTGAAAAACGGAACGATTGCTTTTCCGTCCTTCTGAAGCATCAGCACGCCAAGCTGCGGCTCGCCGTTTTCGTTCGTTACTCCGGTGTACTGCCCGACCATCAGGATTTCCGTTGTCATAAGGTCAGGAAGAACCTTGTTCCATTTCACAAGCGTTTTGTCCTCGTTTGCCGCGAGAATACGCTCCTCAAGCTCCTTGTTAAGCTCGTTCAAATCCTCGAGCCAATCCATTTTTTCTTCAGCCATAATACTCCTCGTTATCTAACCTTATCGGCGTTTTCTCTTACAATTCTCTCGATTACAGCGTCCAGCGGCATAGCGCCGAGGTCGCCTTCCTTGCGCGAGCGCAGAGCAACCGTCTTGTCCTCAACCTCTTTATCGCCCACGATGAAGAAATAGGGGATTTTCTCAAGCTGAGCCTGACGGATTTTATAGCCGATTTTTTCGTTTCTGTTGTCAACAAATGTGCGAATTCCAAGACCATCAAGGCGCTTTGCGATATCCTCCGCGTATTCTTTCGCGCGGTCGGTTATCGGGAGAATGCGAACCTGCTCGGGACTCATCCAAAGCGGCAGCGCGCCCGCGTATTTCTCGATAAGATAAGCAAGTGTTCTTTCAAAGCAGCCGAGCGATGTGCGGTGAATGATGTAGGGGTGCTTCTTTGTGCCGTCAACATCGACATACTCCATACCAAATTTCTCCGCGAGAAGCATATCAATCTGAATGGTG
>CAMEQX010000029.1 GCA_945933905.1 uncultured Clostridia bacterium | reverse complement strand
GCGTGATTGTCCCGTTTGGCTCGGGACTGATTTTCGGTTGTGAAAACATCCCCGAGCTCTCGCTTGCCGTTGAGGTCTGCGAGGACTTGTGGTCACCCGAGCCGCCGTCCATCAAGGCTGCTCTTGACGGCGCAACGATAATCCTCAACCTCTCCGCTTCAAACGAGCTTATCGGCAAGGCGGAATACCGCGAAAGCCTTGTAAAAGGGCAGTCCGCGCGGCTTATCTGCGGGTATATTTTCGCGGGAGCGGGCGAGGGCGAATCCACCACAGACGTTGTTTTCGGCGGTGCGAGAATTATCTCCGAGAACGGAAAGCTCCTCGCCGAAGGTCAGCTCTACACAAACGGACTTACGATAACCGAAATCGACGTGGAAATGCTTGCTGCCGAAAGAATTCGCAACACCACTTTCCGCGCAAACACCGTCGGTTGTGACGCGGGATTTGTTCTGTTCACCGAGCAGACCAAGCTTACCCGCAAAATCGCGCCGCTGCCGTTTGTTCCCGCAGAGGAAAGCACGAACTCCTCGCGCTGCTCGAAAATTCTCGAAATGCAGGCGCACGCTCTTGCAAAGCGGGTTAAACACACGCACTGCCAAAAGCTGCTTATCGGCATCTCGGGCGGCTTGGACTCTTGTCTGGCGCTGCTTGCAAGCGTGGAAGCGCTCAAGGTTCTCGGCAGACCGATGACCGATATCACCGCGGTTTCGATGCCCTGTTTCGGCACGACAACCCGCACCAAATCCAACGCGGAGCTGCTTTGCACGGCGCTTGGCGTGGATTTCAGATTGATTGATATTACCGCTACCGTAAAGTCGCATCTCAAGGACATTGCTCACGATGAAAACAATTTCAACGTTGCCTATGAAAACGCTCAGGCGCGCGAGAGAACGCAGGTTCTTATGGACTTGGCGAACGACTTGAACGGAATGGTTGTGGGAACGGGCGATTTGTCTGAGCTTGCGCTCGGCTGGGCAACCTACAACGGCGACCACATCAGTATGTACGGCGTGAATTCCTCCGTGCCGAAAACGCTGGTTCGGCATATCGTGCGCTATTGTATGAATTCCGCCGAGGACGAACGGCTTAAAACGGCGCTTTGCGATATCCTCGACACGCCCGTAAGCCCCGAGCTGCTGCCCGCAGAAAACGGCGAAATCTCGCAGAAAACCGAAGATTTGGTCGGTCCCTACGAGCTGCACGATTTCTTCTTGTACTACGGAATAAGATACGGCTTCACGCCGAGCAAGGTTTATCGTCTGGCGAAATATGCGTTTAACGGCGCGTATTCCGATGGAATAATACTCAAGTGGGAAAAGATTTTCTACAAGCGCTTTTTCGCTCAGCAGTTCAAGCGCAGCTGCCTGCCCGACGGCGTAAAAATCGGCTCTGCGGCGGTTTCACCGAGAGGTGACCTCAGAATGCCGAGTGACGCTGAAGCGGCGTTATGGCTGGAAAATCTCGATGAATAAGGGCAAATCGAATGACGTATAAAACGAAGAAAAAGCTCGTTCATTTTTACACAACGGGCGCTGTTGCCGAGGATTTTGCCGCATCGAAAAAGCGAAAGCTCGCAAAATTCCGCAAAATCATCAGAGCGTGTTTTTACGTTCAGCTTGCCGTCTGCGTGATTTGCGCGGCGGTTGGCTTTATATCGGGCTTTTCGGGAGCCGTTCCCGTGGCGATTTGCGCGGGAATTCTGATAATCGCGGCATTTTTTGCGGCGGGCGGAACGGCTGCGGTGAAAACGCTTTCCTGTATCCTTGATTTTTTGGTTGCCGCGGCGGGAATTGTGGCTTGTATCCTCACGGGAGAGCCCGCCTACGCGGTTTGCGGCGGGATAATGCTGCTGGGGTTTGCGGCGGCGTGCGTGAGCGTTCGGCTGCGGTTGTGCAAGGATTTTCTGGTGAGCTATTCTGCGCGGCAGATTAAGCGCGAGGACTACACGCTTTTGCGGAATTTCGCCGAAGAACAGCCCTCTGATGCGCCGCTTATCGAGAATTTCACGGGCGACGAGGAGCCGCCGAAGCTGCCTCAGCTCACGAGCGAAATGCGCGAGCTTGCAAACAGGCTTTCCGATATTTTGAGGTTTAACCCGTGAAAATGACCGTGAAAAAACTCTGCGTTTCGGCGCTTTTCATCTGCATTGCGGCGGCGCTTTCCGTGCTGGAAACGCTTTTGCCGCCGATTGTTTCGATTCCGGGAATTCGTGTGGGGCTGGGGAACATCGTCACGCTGTTCGTGCTGTACATCGGCGGCGGCTGGCGCGTTTTTGACGCGTACATAATCGCGGTTTTGCGGTGTTTTTTGGCGGCGCTGATAACAGGCTCGCTGCTGAGCGCGGCTTACGGGCTGGCGGGGGGAGTGCTTGCGTGCACGGCGATGTTTGCGGCGCGAAGCCTGTTCCCGAAAGGCAAAGCGGAGTTTCCGTTCGACTTGCAGTTTCTCCCGTTCACCGCGGTTTGCGGCGCGATTTTTCACATCGCGGGGCAGCTGCTCGTGGCAATCCTGTTCTACGGCTCAAAATTCGTGCTTGCTTGCACGCCCGTTTTGCTTGCTTCGGCGATTGTCGGCGGGATTTTCACGGGCTTTCTCACGATGCTTTTGCTGAAAAAATTGCCGAAGAAATTTATCGTGAACATCAGAGTTTCGTGATTTTGCACAAAACAGATTACAAGGAGTATAAAAATGAAGCTTCTTTTGATTGACGGAAACAGCATAATGAACCGCGCGTTTTACGGAATAAGGCTGCTTTCAAACAAGAAAGGTGTGTTCACAAACGCGCTCACGGGCTTTTTGAACATCTATATGAAGCTCGTCAAGGAGGAAAATCCCGATAGAATTGCCGTGGCGTTTGACCTGAAATCGCCGACTTTCCGCCACAAAATGTTCACCGAATACAAGGCGGGGCGGCACAAAATGCCCGACGAGCTTGCTATGCAAATGCCGCTAATCAAGGATATTCTGCGGGCGCTCGGCGTGAAAATCGTGGAGTGCGAGGGCTACGAAGCGGACGATATTATCGGCACACTTTCGCGCGTTTGCTCGGAAAAGGGCGGCGACTGCCTTATCAGCACGGGCGACCGCGACAGCTTTCAGCTTGTCGGAGAGCGCGTAACAGTGCGGCTTGCGGCGAACAAGGAGGACGTTTTTTACACGCCCGAGAAAATCCGCGAGGTGTATGGAGTTGAGCCGCGCGAGATGCTCGAAGTGAAGGCATTGATGGGCGACAGCTCGGACAATATCCCCGGAGTTGCCGGCGTTGGCGAAAAAACCGCGCTTTCTCTTGTGCAAAAGTACCATACCGTTGATTACATCTATCAGCATATTGACGAAATTGAGATTACTTCTAGTATAAGGAAAAAGCTGGAAGCGGGAAAAGACAGCGCAGAATTGTCGAGAAAACTCGGCGAGATTTGCTTAACAGCGCCGATTTCCGATAATCTTGATGACTACGCTATCGGCGAGGGCGACAAGGAAACCGCCAAGGGCATTTTACAGGAACTGGAAATGAACAGCACCGTGAAAAAGCTCGGTCTTGACGGAACGGCAGCGAAAAAGGTTGAAATCGCCGTTCCCAAAACAGCGGAAAAGCTTGATATACCGCCGATTGTTGCCGATGACGCGATTTTCGATGAAGAAGCGCTCACGGTGTTTATGGAAAATGACGAAATTGTGGTTTACAGAGGAAACGAGCGTCTTGAAAACCCGCCTGAAATTCTTCAAAACGACGAGCCGAAGCATACCGACAACGCGAAATCGCTGTATTATCGCTGTCTGAAGCAGAATGTCGAGCTGAAAAACGTGACTTTTGACGCGACTTTGGCGGCGTATTTGCTGGACGTGAACGCGAAGGATTACGATTTGACGCGGCTTTGCGAGAAATACGGCGTTGACGGCGAGCCGAGCGTGCGCTTGAAACGGCTTTGTAAAGCGCTTTTTGATGAGATTTGCTCGAACGGAATGCTGAAAGTTTTGCGGGAAATCGAAATTCCGCTCGCTGAAGTTCTTTCATCGATGGAAATAGTAGGAATTGCCGCGGACGCCGACAGCCTGACTGCGTTTGGCGAGGAAATTCTCCCGCAAATCGCCGAAATCGAGAGCGAAATTTTCGATCTCGCGGGGCATAAATTCAACGTCGGAAGCCCGAAACAAATCGGCACGGTGCTGTTTGAGGAGCTCGGGCTGCCCGCGGGAAAAAAGCGTAAAACCGGCTGGTCAACAGACAGCGACACACTCGAAGAAATCGAGAAATATCACCCAATTGTCCGCAAAATCCTCGACAGGAGAAAGCTCTCAAAGATCTACAACACCTACGTCAAGGGGCTTCTCGGCGCGGTTTCCGAGGACGGTCGGATGTACACGACGTTCAAGCAGACCGAAACGCGCACCGGTCGAATAAGTTCCGCTGAGCCGAATATCCAGAACATTCCCGTGCGGACGGAAATCGGGCGGAATTTCCGGAAATTTTTCACGGCGAGTGACGGGAAACTGCTCTGCGACGCGGATTACAGCCAAATCGAGCTGCGCGTTCTTGCGGCGCTTGCGCACGACGAGGTGATGACGAAAACTTTCGAGGAGGGGCGCGATATCCACACGGAAACCGCCGCGAGTGTGTTTGGAATGCCTGCTGAGTGGATTGACGCGGACACGCGCCGCAAGGCGAAAGCCGTGAATTTCGGCATCGTTTACGGCATCGGCGCGTTTTCGCTCGCGAAGGACATCGGCTCGAGCGTTGCCGAGGCGAAAAAGTACATCGAGGATTATCTCGCGCATTTTTCGGGCGTTAAGCTGTATATGGAAAATGTTGTAAAATCCGCCGAGGCGACGGGCTATGCGGTGACATTTTTTGGAAGACGGCGCTTTATCCCCGAAATTCTCGCGACAAACAAGACCGTCAAGGCGCTCGGCAAGCGAATTGCGATGAACACGCCCATTCAGGGCACCGCCGCCGACATCATCAAAATCGCGATGATTAGGGTGTACAATCGGCTTAAAAAGGAGCTTCCCGAGGCGAAGCTGATTTTGCAGGTTCACGACGAGCTGATTGTCGAAGCGCCCGAAAATCTCGCTGAGCAAGCCGCGAAAATTCTGCGTGAGGAAATGGAAAATGCTGTAAAACTCGGCGTTCCGCTTCCGTGTGACGCACAAATTGGAAAAACTTGGTTTGATGTTCATTGAAAGGAAAATTATGGAAAACAAGGAACTTTCGGCGTATTTCAAAAGCATCGTTGAGCAGGACAGGTGCGCCGTGGTCATCTGCAATTTGCAGCACGAGATAATTTATATGAACAACGCAGCGCGCGAGCGTTACAAAAAGCACGGCGAGCTGGTTGGAACAAGCATTTTCAACTGCCACAACGCCGACTCTAACGCGAAAATCCGCGAGGTTGTCGAGTGGTTTGCGAAGAGTTTTGAAAACAATATTGTGTTCACCTACCGAAACGATAGGGAAAACAAGGACGTGTATATGGTCGCGCTGCGCGGGGAAAACGGCGAGCTTATCGGTTACTACGAAAAGCACGAGCTGCGAAATCCCGAAACGATGAAAATGTACGATTTGAGTTAAGTCGAAATTGATGATAAATTGCAATATTTCGAGGAAATTATACAGTTCGTAATGATACAAATTGTTGATTATTCACGAAATATATCAAAATGTATAAAAGGGAGGTTTTTATGACAGCTTTTTCAACAGCGGACATTCTGCTCCCGAAGCTCTCGAGCGAGGAAATGACGAAATGGTCGGTTGTCGCGTGCGACCAGTACACCGGCGAGCGCGATTATTGGGAGAAAACCGCCGAAATCGTCGGAAATTCACCGTCAACGCTGAAGTTGATTTTGCCCGAGGTGTTTCTCGCGGACGGTGACGAGGAGGAGCGCGTTGCTAAAATTAACAGCACAATGAACGAATATTTGCGGTCCGATTTGTTCGATTTACACAAAAATTGCTTCGTCCTCACCAAGAGAACGCAGGCTGACGGGCGGCTTCGCGCGGGGCTTATCGGCGCAATCGACCTCGAAATGTACGACTACAACAAGGGCAGCAAGTCGCAAGTTCGCGCGACTGAGGCTACCGTTGCCGAGAGAATTCCGCCGCGCGTGAAAATTCGTCTGAACGCGCCGCTCGAGCTGCCGCACATAATGATTTTGATTGACGACCCCGAAAAAACCGTTATAGAGCCGCTTCTGGAGCGGGATTTGCCCGAGGTGTACAACTTTGAGCTGATGCAGAACGGCGGTCATCTCGCGGGCTACGAGGTGAACGGGGAAGCCGCAAACGGCGTTCTCGCGGCACTTGACAGGCTTTCTGACAAGGACTTGTTCAACAGGCGTTACGATTTGAACAACGAGGAGGTTCTCCTCTATGCGATGGGTGACGGCAACCACTCGCTTGCGACCGCGAAGGAGTGCTACGAGCGCAAGAAGCGTGAGGGTTGTCCCGATGCGGCTTTAGCGCGGTTTGCGCTGGTTGAGGTGGTCAATCTGCACTGCGACGCGCTAGAGTTTGAAGCTATACATAGAGTAATATATAATGCTGATTTTGACAAATTGTTGAAAGAAATGACAGAATATCTCGGTCTTTCGACAGAAAGCGCCGCGCAGGAATTTTCGGTTGTCTTTGGCGGAAAAACCGAGAAATTCGGCATAACAAAGCCAAATTCCAACCTCACGGTAGGTTCGCTTCAGAAATTCATCGATGAATTTCTCGCGAAAAACGGCGGCGAGGTCGATTACATTCACGGCGAGGACGTTGTGCGGAAAATCTGCGAAAACGGCTCTGCAATGGGCTTTTTGCTCCCGTCAATGCAGAAATGCGAGCTGTTCCCGACGGTTGTTAAGGACGGCGCGCTCCCGCGGAAAACCTTCTCGATGGGCCACGCGAACGACAAGCGCTTTTACTGCGAGGCGCGGAAGATTTCTGTCGGAAAGTGATGGGATTTGATTAACTTTGAGTATAATTGACGAAATTTATTACGTTGAGCAATCTTGCTTCAGCAATCCTTGGACGGAAAAAATGCTTGAAAGTGAGCTTGAGAGCGCGCTTTCCGTTCTCCTGACCGAAGAACGCGAGGGGAAAACGGTCGGCTACGCGCTCGGGCGGGTTGTCGCGGACGAAGCGGAGCTGCTGAAAATCTGCGTTGTCGCGGAGTGGCGCAAGCGGGGGATTGCCGAGAAAATGCTCTCGGGGCTGCTCGAAAAAATGCGCGAAAAGGGCGCGGCGGCTTGCTTTCTTGAGGTGCGGAGCAAAAATTCGCACGCAATTTCGCTGTACGAAAAGCTCGGCTTTGAGAAAATCGCGCTCCGAAAGGACTATTATCCCGACGATGACGCGGTTGTGATGAAGCTTTCGGAGCTGCCGTAAAAATATCAGATTGTATAAAATTCGACAAAAATAACGAGCCGTATATCGCGGCTCGTTTTTTATTCGAGAACACCCTCAAGCACTCGGACGACCTCGTCCATAATAATCGGCTTGACGATAAAACCGTTCATTCCGCTTTCCAGCGCGGTTTTCTTGTCCTCGTCAAACGCGTTTGCGGTCATCGCGACAATCGGGATTTTTGAAAGCTCGTCGTTTTCAAGCGCGCGGATTTTCTTCGTCGCCTCGTATCCGTCCATCACGGGCATCTGAATATCCATCAAAACCGCGTCATAATCGCCCGAATTCGATTGCGCGATTTTCTCAACGGCGACTTGTCCGTTTTCGGCGGTATCGAGCTCAAATCCGCTGCTTTTCAGCAGTTCAAACGCGATTTCAAGATTAAGCTCGTTGTCCTCGACAAGCAAAAGCCGCTTTCCTTTGAGCTTGTTGGGTTCATTTTCGGAGTGACCAAGCGCGTTCAAAAGGGAATTTCGCAAATCCTTCAAAAGCAGCGGCTTTGAGCAAAACTCGCTCACGCCCGCTTCCTTCGCCTCAGCCTCGCTGTTGGACCAATCGTACGCCGTGAGAATGATTATCGGAGCTTTGTCGCCCAGCGCGCGAATTTGCTTTGTAACGTCAATTCCGTTCATATCGGGGAGCTGCCTGTCAATTATGTAAACCTGATATTCCTCGTTTGCCTCAGCCGATTTTTTCGCGAGCATAACGGCTTCCTTGCCGTACATCGTCCATTCCGCGCTTATCCCGACCTGTCCGAGAATTTTTGTCACATTATCGCAGGTTTTCGAGTCGTGGTCAACAACCAACGCCTTCAAGCCCTCAAGCTCCTTGATTTTTGCAAGCTCGGCGTCCTTTTCCTGAAGCTGAAGCGCGAGCATAATCACATACTCCGTGCCCTTGCCCTTTTCCGAAATAACCTCGATTGTTCCACCCATCATCTCGATGATATTCTTGGAAATCGTCATCTCCAAGCCCGTTCCCGACACGCCATCTGCGCTCTCAAACGGCTCAAACAGACGATTTGCAAGCTCTCGGCTCATACCTGTTCCCATGTCCTTGACGCGAATTTCATAAACACCTTTTCCCTCGGGAAACTCGGTTTTTTGTGAAACACGAACGGAAATCGAGCCGCCCGCCTGCGTGGATTTCATCGAAAAAGACAACAGATTGAGCAAAACCTGCGTCAAGCGCGTTTTGTCGCAATAAATGTTTTCATCGATTACATCAGACAAATCAATGTGCAGCTCAAGCTGTTTTGCGTTGATTTGTTCGCTGATGATTGTCTTTATCCCGTAGAAAATGTCGGAAATATTCGCTTCTGTTTCCTCAAGATGAATTTTCCCGCTTTCAATTCGGCTCATATCAAAGATGTCGTTTATTATCGACAGCAAATTGTTGCATGATGAAAGAATTTTTGAAAGATAATCCCTGACCTTTTCGGTATCCTCGGGATTTGCCAAAGCGAGAGTTGCAAAACCGATAACCGCGTTCATCGGCGTGCGGATATCGTGCGACACATTCGCCAAAAAGACGCTTTTTGATTGATTTGACGTCCGCGCCATATTCACGGCATATTCAAGCTCCTGTTTTAACTTATACTCATCGGTGCGGTTTGAGAAAACAAGATAATACTTCCTCTCTCCCCGAATTTCACGGCAGAGCGCGGTTATATGAAACCAACACGGCTCGCTTGTAATCGGGTGAATATGCTCGAAATCCCACTCGGTCTGCTCGTTTATGTCAAGAGCTTCAAGCGTGTCCGACAGGGATTTTTCCTCCCCGCTGCGCGCAAGCTTGTCAAATTCACTGAAATTCCCGCGGACAGTGCTCTCGGATATCCCGAGAAGCTGTTCAACATTCGGGCTTATGTAGGAAACCGCGTTGGTTTTCCCGTCAATTATAGCGAAAACGTCGTCGGTGTTGTTGGAAAGAGCCGAAATTAGTTCCTTTTGGGATTGAATGGTCTTGTTTTTTCTCGTAAATCCGCGAAGAGAGATTATTACAAAAAGCACGCTCGGCACGACAATCATTGTCGCCGAAACTCCGACAATAACCATCATTTTTTCTATGTTTGATAACGTAATCAAATCGGCGGTGAACACGATACAGCTGACTACAATGAGAATTACTGCGGCAATTATCGTTATCATAAGCGCAATCAGCTGCTTTTTCATAGTCCACCCTCCTTTAAATCAATATATACTTTAATTATATCATATAATTATCCCAAATGCAATACTATATTGCGTTATTTGCAAAATATAATGGTTTAGCACGGCAAATAATTCAGACAAAAAACAGGCGCCTGCTTTAAGCAAACGCCTGAGATTTTTATTCAGCGGGATTTTCGCTTTCTGTGCTTGTTTCCTCAGCGGAAGCCTCAAGAGCCGCCTTTTCCTCTTCTGCTTCCTTTGCAGCCTTTTCAGCGGCGATAAGTCCTGTTCCCGCGGGAATGAGCTTACCGATGATGATGTTTTCCTTAAGTCCGGTGAGCGGGTCAATCTTGCCGCGGATAGCCGCCTCCGTGAGCACTCTCGTTGTCCCTTGGAACGA
This sequence comes from uncultured Clostridia bacterium, assembly GCA_945933905.1. GTDB lineage: Bacteria > Bacillota > Clostridia > Oscillospirales > Ruminococcaceae > CAG-115. The sequence goes on along the minus strand of CAMEQX010000029.1, from coordinate 38 downwards.
AGCAGCCGACATAAAGCTGTCGGTTGCGAGGGACGCCT
>CAMEQX010000028.1 GCA_945933905.1 uncultured Clostridia bacterium | reverse complement strand
AAAACTCACCGATTTTCCGCCCACAAGCAGCCGCCTTTTTTCAGAGAAATCCGCGCGATTTTTCCACGAAATCAGCGATTTTCGCAAGTGTTTTTGCTCAGAAAATCACGCGCTCCCCGCTCAAACCCGCCACAGCCCCTCAATCAAATCCGTTGCGAGAAGCGCGTGCGGGGGGATTTTTTCGGCGAGAATTTCAGCGGTTTTGCCGTGAACATAAGCGCCGCTTGCCGCCGCAGTCAACGGCTCAACGCCCTGCGCAAGCAGCGCCGCGATAATTCCCGCGAGAACATCGCCGCTGCCGCCCTTCGCAAGCGCCGCGCAGCCTGTCGGATTGACGAAAACCTCGCTGCCGCGCGCAATCACCGAAAACGCGCCCTTCAGCAGCACCACCGCCCCCGTTTCCTCGGAAAAATCCCGCGCCGCCTTTATCCTGTCGCGCTGAATTTCTGCCACGGAAAGCCCCGAAAGCCGCGAAAATTCAAGCGGGTGCGGCGTGAGAACCGTCGCTCTGCCCGCGCTCGTCCGCTCCTTCAAGACATTTATATTGCCGCCGAGCGAATTTATTCCGTCCGCGTCAAGAATTATCGGACATTCCGCATTTTTCGCGACAAATTCCGTCAAAACCCGCGTATTCTCGCTGTTTCCCAGCCCGCAGCCCACGCAAACCGCGTTCATTTTCGGGAGAATTTCGGCGATTTTTTCCGTGCAATTTCCCGCGACAAATCCTTCATCAGTTTCGGGGAGCGGGAGATAAGTCGTTTCGTGGAGCGCCGCGCCGAGCGTTTTCACTACCGATATCGGTGCTGCGAGAGTGCAAAGTCCCGCGCCCGACCGAAGCGCCGCTTTCGTTGACATCGCCGCAGCACCGCTGTAACAAAGGCTTCCCGCGATGTTGAGCAATCTCCCGAACGTGCCCTTATTCGCGGAGGGAAGCCGCTTTGGGACAACCGAATACGCGCTTTCGTCAACAAGCTTCGCCGAAAAATCCGCGTAGCAATCCTCGGGAATTCCGATGTCGAGCAACTCGGTTTTCCCGAGCAAATCCACGCACGCGGGGGTTATCAGACCGCGTTTCATCGCCGCGAGAACCAGCGTAAAATCGGGCTTGAAGCAGTTCTCGTCGAACTCGCCCGTGTCAGAGTTCACGCCCGTCGGCACGTCCACCGCGACTTTCATCGGCACCGCGTTCGCCGCCGTCATCAGCTCGGCGATATTTTCGGTCAGCGCGCCGTGAAAGCCCGTCCCGAACACGCAGTCAACCGCGATTTCACTCTCGTGCAAAACCGCATTACAGCGCGATTTGTCGCTATTGTAATCAAAGACAATCTCCCTCGGAAGCAGCGCAAAATACTCCCTCGAAATCTCGGTTTTCGGCACGCCGTTCGCGAGGATAACCCGCGTTTCGACGCCGTTTTCGAGCAGCTTCCGCGCAATCACAAACCCATCGCCGCCGTTGTTTCCGCTGCCGCAGAGAACCGCCGCCGTTTTCCCCGAAAACAGCGCAAGAATACGCTCCGCCGCCGCATTCCCCGCGTTCTTCATCAGCCGCGAAAAACTCGCGTAATCCTTGTCGCAGAGCCGTTCCGCAGACTTCATCTGCTCGTTTGTCACCACAAATTTCATAGTTTCTCCTTTCGGAATGGAAAATCTTACTTTTATTTTACACCAAAATTCCCGAGTTGTCAAATGGATAAAATGAATTTTTTTGAAACAAAAGTTGCAAAAACTATTGAAATCGGGCGCGAAATATGTTATAATTAGGTTAAATAAATCTAAGGAGTGAAAGAAATGGGTCTTTTGGGATTGATTTCCGAAGCCGCTGAGCAGGCTGCCGAAAAGGATTTTGTGACGCAGCTCACCGAGGTCAACAACGCAATCAACAATTTTGCGTGGGAAAAGCTCGGACTTGTTTTGCTTATCGGCGCAGGAATTATCCTCACAATCTGCACGAAATTTTTTCAGGTTTCTCACATCAAGGAATGGTGGATGAGAACCATCGGCGGAATGTTCAAGCGCAAGAGCAAGGTTCGCAAAAACAAGGAGCACGGCTCCGTGTCGCAGTTTCAGGCGCTCTGCACGGCGCTTGCCGCGACAATCGGCACCGGTAACATAGCGGGCGTTGCCTCGGCGATTTGCATAGGCGGTCCCGGTGCGGTTTTCTGGATGTGGATTGCCGCGTTCTTCGGAATGATGACGAATTTCTCCGAGAATATCCTCGGTATCTACTACCGCCGCAAAAACAAAGAGGGCGAATGGAGCGGCGGCCCGATGTACTATCTGCGCGACGGTTTGGGCGGATATAAGCACTGCAAGTGGGTCGGAAGAATTCTCGCGGGCTTGTTTGCGGTGTTTGCGGTGCTGGCGTCGTTCGGTATCGGAAATATGGGTCAAATCAACAAAATCGTCATCAACCTCGACAACGCGTTCCTCTCAAACGTTGACCTCGGCTACGCTTTCGGTGACGTGAAGTGGACTTCAATCATCATAGGCGGCGTGCTGATGGTGCTTGGCGGGTTGATTATACTCGGCGGTCTGAAGAGAATTGCTTCGTTCGCGGAGAAGGTTGTTCCGTTTATGGCGGTGGCTTACATAATCGGCTGTATCGTGGTTATCTGCGTTCACATAACGGTAATCGGCGATATGTTTGCGGCGATTTTCAAGTTTGCGTTTACGGTGCCCGCGGTTATCGGCGGCGGCGCGGGAATTGCGATTAAAACGATGGTTCAGGGCTTCAAGAGAGGCGTGTTCTCGAACGAAGCGGGACTTGGTTCATCGGTTATGGTTCACTCCGCGTCCAACGTCAGAGAGCCCGTTAAGCAGGGTATGTGGGGCATTTTCGAGGTATTTGCGGACACGTTTGTTGTGTGCACAATGACGGCGCTGGTTGTTCTTTCAAGCGGAAAAATCGACCTTGCGACAGGTGCGGTGAACGTGGCTGAAGGCGGTGACGCGACGCTGGTTGCGGACGCTTTCGGAAACGTATTCGGTCCGGGCGGAAGCATATTTGTATCCGTGGCAATTTTGCTGTTTGCGTTCACGACGGTAGTCGGCTGGTCGCACTACGGGTCGAAGGCGTTTGAGTACTTGTTTGGCGTGAAGGCAGCGAAGTTCTACAAGGCGTTTTTCGTGGTGATGATAATTTCGGGCGCGATGATGACGTCGTCGCTGGCTTGGGATATTTCGGATACGTTCAACGCGCTGATGATGATACCGAACCTTATTGGTGTGCTGTCGATGCTGCCTGTGGTGATTAAGCTGACGAAGAATTATGTTGACAGGCGGATTAAGCACAAAGACGTAGCGCCGATGTTGTCGTATGACGCGGCGATTGAAGCGGAGCACGCGAAGGATGTTGAAGAAGAGATGCGTGAAGAAGCGGAAGAAGCGAAGGCAAAGGTTAAGGTTAAGCAGTAATACAAGGGCGCCTGAGAAATCGGGCGCTTTTTTCGCTGCGCGGTGCTCTTCTCTGCGCGTAATCCTTGACTTATGCCAAAAAAGGTGATATAATAAAATTATCGAGAATAAAATTGCTGTAAAAGCAAAATTTAGGGGGAAATACTATGTGCGGAATTGTAGGCTATATCGGAAAACGCGACTGCGCCGACGTGCTTATGGACGGCCTCGAAAAACTCGAATACCGCGGCTACGACAGCGCCGGTATCGCCGTCTTTGAAAACAACTTAATCAAAACCGTCAAAACACGCGGAAAACTCGCTTGTATGAAGGAAAAACTTGAAACCGAGGGCAAGCCCCAAGGCTTCTGCGGTATCGGTCACACCCGTTGGGCAACCCACGGCGAACCCTCCGATATCAACTCTCACCCTCACTCAAACGGGCGCGTCACCATCGTACATAACGGAATTATCGAAAATTACGCCGAGCTCAAAACCTTCCTCAAGGAAAAAGGCTATGCGTTCATCAGCCAAACCGACAGCGAAGTCGTCGCTTGCCTGCTCGACTACTATTACTCCGAGCGAAACCCGCTTCGCGCAATAACCGAGGTCGTCAAAGAACTCCGCGGCAGCTTCGCCCTCGGAATTCTTTTCAAGGACTTCCCCGACAGAGTTTACGCCGTGCGCAAGGCAAGCCCGCTTATCGTCGGCGTCGGCGACAGCGAATATTTCATCGCGTCCGATATCCCCGCGTTTTTGAAATACACCAAAAACTACGTTCTCCTCGAGGACGATGAAATCGTTTGTATGGAAGAAAACGGCGCAAGCTTCTTTGACGTTCACGGTCTTGAAATCAAGAAAACCGTTCAGACTGCCGAATGGGACGTTGAACAGGCGCAAAAACAGGGCTTCCCGCACTTTATGCTCAAAGAAATCCACGAGCAGCCGAAGGTTGTCGAGAAAACGCTCAAATCGATTGTCAAAAACGGCGTGCCGGATTTTTCCGAAATCGGCTTCACCGATGAATTTATGCGCGGAATAAACAGAATTTTCGTTGTCGCGTGCGGCACCGCTATGCACGCGGGAATTATCGCGCGTTACGCTATCGAAAACCTCGCGCGAGTTCCCGTTACCGTGGAAACCGCAAGCGAATTCCGCTATATGAACCCGATTGTCGATAAAAACGACCTTGTTATTCTTGTATCACAAAGCGGCGAAACCGCCGATACCAAAGCGGGACTTGAACTCGCGAAGGAAATGGGCGCGAAAACGCTTGCCGTGGTGAACGTGAAGTACTCCGCGATTGCACGCGCCGCGGATATGTGCATAAACACGCTTGCGGGTCCCGAAATCGCCGTGGCAAGCACAAAAGCCTACACCGTTCAGATTGCCGTGCTGTACTTAATCGCGTTCAGACTTGCTTTTGCGCGGGGCAAAATCAATGAAGATGAACTGAAAAAGCTCACCGCCGATATCGAAAAAGCGCCCGATGCTATCGCGGCAATCCTCAAAAAAGAGGACGAGTGCAAGTTTATCGCGTCAAAGCTGGTGAACGTGGAAAAGCTGTTCTTTATCGGGCGCGGGTTTGATTACGCGCTGTCGCTTGAGGGCTCGCTGAAGCTCAAGGAAATCACCTACATTCATAGCGAGGCTTACGCTGCGGGTGAACTGAAGCACGGCACAATTTCGCTTATCGAGGACGGAAATCCAGTGATAACGCTTGCAACGCAGGAAGACGTTCTCCCGAAAACCATCAGCAATATGGAAGAAGTCAAGGCGCGCGGCGCTACGATAATCGCGATTACGCGAAAAGAAACGCAGTTCGCCGAGAACACCGTTGATATGCGCTTCGACATCGACAACTTGCTTCCCGACGCGCTCACGCCGCTTGCCACCGTCTGCGCGCTCCAGCTTATCGCGTATTACACCAGCGTGCTGCGCGGCATCGACCCCGACAAGCCGAGAAATCTCGCGAAGTCGGTTACTACGGAGTAAACTTGCGTGGAACGCGGCTTTTGTCGGGGAAATTCGCCGATATTCAACAGCATTTTCGCGTTATCGCACGATTTGACGAGAAATCTCGCGAGATGTTACCACGGAGTAAGTTTGCGGGAACGCGGCTTTTGTCGGGAAAATTCGCCGATATTCAACGGCACTTTCGCTTTATCGCACGATTTGACGAGAAATCTCGCGAGATGTTACCACGGAATAAAAAATACGGAAAAAGTTAACAGAGAATTTTACCTCAAGGGCGCCGAGGAGCTTGCTCCCGCGCTTTTGGGGAAGGTGCTTGTACACAAGACCGCCGAAGGCGTGACGTCCGGAATTATCGTTGAAACCGAGGCTTATGTCGGTCCCGACGACAAGGGCGCGCATTCCTGCGGGGGTGTGCCGACGCCGCGGACCGCGGTTATGTACGGCAAGGGCGGCTTCGCGTATGTTTATCTGATTTATGGGATGTACAGCTGCTTCAACGTTGTCGCAAACGTGAAGGAAAAGCCCGAAGCCGTGCTGATACGCGCGCTGGAGCCGCTCGACAACCTCGAGCTGATGAAAAAACGGCGCGGCACGGACAAGCTTGAAAACCTGTGCAGCGGTCCCGGAAAGCTCTGCGGAGCGCTTGGAATTACCCGTGAGCAAAGCGGCGCGGATTTGTGCAAAAACGAGCTTTTTATCCTCGACCGCCCCGAGCTGCCGAAAAGCGAAATCTCCGTTTCTCCGAGAATAAACATCGACTACGCCGAGGAATATCGCGACAAGCTTTGGCGGTTTTTTGTGAAAAACAGCAAATTTGTGTCAAAAGTGCCGAAAAAGTATGTTTCGAGGGATTTTTTGGGGTGAATTCGCTGAAAATCGAGCGAAAGCGCGGCATTTTGCCAAACTAAAGCAACACGGTTTTCCTCAAAGTTTTTGGGGAAGAATTTTGGCGAAATCTACGCAAAATGTGATTCTCGCTCTGAAATTCCCCGAAAAAGCAGTTTTCGGGCTTCTCGCGTGAAGAAATTTTCACATAATTTTTATAAAAAAGTATTAACATTTGCTTGGATTTGTGGTATAATTATTATAAGTATGATTTTCAACATTGTTTAGGTGATTATTATGAATGGTAAAAAATTCCACTACATCAAAATAAAGGACGAGCCGAAGAAAAAACGCGACCCGCGCAAAAAACAGCGCGTTATGAAAAATATCGGGCACGTGCTCACGGTTGTCGGGACTACGCTTTCTTCAATGCTTTTGATTATCGTGGTGATGCTTTGCATCGTCATCACGGTTGTCGTTGTGTATATCCTCAACTTCGCGGACAACGGCTTTGACGCTAATCTCCGTGATACCGAGATGAAATACACAAGTATGATTTACGCGTATGACAAGGACGGCCACGAGGTTGAAATAACGCGCCTAGCAGCCGAGCAAAACCGCATCTGGACTAACTATGAGGATATCTCACCGCACCTGATAAACGCCGTTGTTTCAACCGAGGACAAGCGTTTCTGGGACCACAAGGGCGTTGACTGGCGCAGAACGGTTTTCGCGCTCGGTGCAAACGTGCTGAACCTTGACCGCGCGGGACAAGGCGGCTCTACGATTACTCAACAGCTCGTCAAAAACATCACCGGCGACGACAAACATAATTGGGAGCGCAAGCTCCGCGAGATTTTCCGCGCGATGTCGCTTGAGGAAAAATACACGAAAATCGATATCCTCGAGAGCTATCTCAACCGAATTTGGCTCGGAGGAATGGTTTACGGCGTGGGCGCGGCTTCGCAGTATTATTTCGGCAAGGACGCGAAGGATTTGACTATCGCAGAATCCGCTATCATAGCGGGAATGATACGAAATCCCACAAAGCGCTCGCCGTTCTATGACCTGCAAAACTGCAAGGACAATCAGATTTACGCGCTTGAAAATATGTACGAGCAAGGCTATATCTCGCTGCGCGAATTCGAGGACGCGAAGGTTGAAAAGGTTAAGTTCTCGAGAACCGTTTACGGCGACGCATTCGGCTATGTTGACCCGAATTCCCTCGAAACCGAAGTTCCCGATGAAACCGAGAAGGACGAGGACGAGGAGGACTTGATTTACGAGGCGTACAAGTGGGACGAGTATGAAATCTCGCAAAACTGGTATGTTGACGCGGCAATCGACCAAGTTATCAACGACTACGCGGAGCTTAAGGGCGTTTCCTACACAAGCGCGCGAAATGAAATCTACAACGGCGGCTATAAAATCTATATCAATATGGATATGGAGCTTCAGGATATTCTTGAGGAAAAATACCGCGACCCGCTTATCGCGATGACGAAATACGACAAAACCGCAAAGGAAACCGACCTTCTGCAATCGGCGTTCGTTATCACAAACTATGAGGGCACTGTCGTGGCGCTGGCGGGAGGTCTCGGCGACAAGCCCGGCGACAACTGCTTCAACCGCGCAACTATGGCGATGCGCTCGCCCGGTTCGACAATAAAACCGATTTCCGTTTATTCAACGGCAATTCAAAACAACCTCGTCACTTTCTCGACAATGCTCCCCGATAAGCAAATCTCAATTATCGGCGATAATTACACCATTACAAAATGGCCGTGGAACTTCGACAAGGTTCAAACAGAAGAACTTATGCCCGTGTGGATGGGACTTCGCGAGTCGAAGAACACGCTTGCCGTGCGAATTACTCAGCTGCTCACGCCTCAGGTTTGCTTCAATCAGCTCACGCAAAACCTCGGTCTGACGACAATCGCTGACACGGATATCGCGCTTTCTCCGATGTCGATGGGCGCGCTCACAAACGGCGCGAAGCTCTACGAGATGGCTGCCGCTTATCAGATTTTCGGAAACGGCGGAATTTACTATCGCCCGATGCTGTACAGCCGCGTGCTCGACAGCAAGGACAACGTTATTCTCAAGCAGGATTTCTACGGCACGCAGGCTATCGACAGCGACACGGCTTGGATTGTCAACCGAATGATGAAAACGGTTGTCACGGACGGAACTTCTTCGGGCGCAAATGCGGCGCTCCCGAACTGCGAGGTTATCGGTAAAACGGGTACCTCGAACTCCGGCACGGACCTGCTTTTCGCAGGCTGCACACCCGAATATGTCGGAATGGTTTGGCTGGGCTACGACAACAACAAGGATATCCCGTCGTACAGCTGGCTTCCCAACTGGGATTACCACCGCTATTGCGCGCAGATTTGGCACGACGTTATGATTGACATTGTCGATACAACGCAGACGCATAAATTCACGCCCGACACATCTGTGCTGGAGCGCAGATATTGCGTTCAAACGGGACTTCTCGCGTCAACAAGCTGCGAGGAAACCAAAATCGGCTACTATCGCGACGGAAATCTCCCCGGCTACTGCTCGGGCAACCACGAGGAAGAGCTCGAGGCGCTCAACAAAAAGTGGGAGGACTATGACCTCGCGAACGAGGAGCAAGTCAAGGAAGAACTGGCAAGATATTATTAACAAAAATCCCCCGAATTTCTGTTCGGGGGAAATTTTTTGAAATTTTTTTGAACAAAAAATGAGCCTTGATACAACAAGGCTCGTTTTTTATGAAATTCGCAAATCAGTCAGCCGCTCTCTGAACAAAACCGGAGCGCAGGCAGCGAGTGCAGGCGTAAACTCTGCACGGTGTGCCGTTTACAACCGCTCTAACCTTCTTAACATTGGGCTTGTAGGTTCTGTTGCTTCTTCTGTGAGAGTGGGAAACACTAATTCCGAAAGCGACACTCTTGCCGCAGATTTCACATTTAGCCATTATATTTACACCGTCCTTCCGATAAAATTATTTAATTAAACACGTTACAAATAATATTTTAACAGAAATCGCGCTGAATTTCAAGAGGAATTTCAATTATTGCGGAATTTTTGTTGAATTCAACAACAATCGTGGGAAATCACGCCGGATTTTCGTTAAAATGTGATAAAGCCAACCTTCTTCTGAACCTTTGAAAGCGTCTTTCTCGAGAACTTGAACGCCTTCTCCGCGCCCTTTTTCATACAATCCTCGATATACGCCTTGTCGGAGGAGAGGCGCTTGTACTCGTTTTGGAGCGGAGCCAAGCTGTCCGCGACCGCCTCGCCGACCGCAAGCTTGAAGTCTCCGTAGCCCTTGCCCTTGAACTCGGCTTCGATTTCCTCAAAGCTCTTGCCCGTCACGCCGCCGTAAATGGACATCAGGTTGATGATACCGTCTTTGCCCTCGCGCGCGCAAACCTCGGTTTCGCTGTCGGTAACGGCGCGCTTGAACTTGCGGATAATCGTGTCCTTGTCGTCCAAAATCCACACGGAAGCGTTCGGGTTCTCGTCGGACTTGGACATCTTCTTTGTCGGCTCCTGAAGCGACATAACCTTCGCGGTTGCCTTCGTGATATAACCCTCGGGCATCGTGAAAACGTCGCCGTAGATGCCGTTGAAGCGCTGTACAATGTTGCGGGCAAGCTCGAGGTGCTGCGACTGGTCAACGCCAACCGGCACCAAATCCGCCTGATACAGCAGAATATCCGCCGCCATCAGCACGGGATAGGTGAAAAGTCCCGCGTTGATGTTGTCGGGGTGCTTCTCGGATTTGTCCTTGAACTGCGTCATTCTCGACAACTCGCCAAACTGCGTGTAGCAGCTCAAAATCCAC
>CAMEQX010000027.1 GCA_945933905.1 uncultured Clostridia bacterium | reverse complement strand
TCAGCAAGAGTTATCCCGTTGAAAAAATCCTGAGTGAGCTCGCTGTACTTTTTCCACATCGGGAGAGTTCTGCATTCCTCGGAGCGCTCGCATTTTTCGTCCTTGCACTCAAGACAGGAAACCGGCGCCAAGCTGCCCTCGGTGAGCGACAGAATTTCCCCGACAATATACTCCTCGGGAGCGCGGTTGAGCCGATATCCGCCGCCTTTTCCACTCATTCCGTCAACAATTTTGTTCTTGATAAGAACCGGCATAATCTGCTCGAGATATTTCTGCGAAAGCCCCTGACGCGCCGCGATTTCCTTCATCGGCGTGTAGTTTTCGCTATGATGCTCCGCGAGGTCAATCATCACCCGCAAAGCATAGCGTCCGCGTGTTGTTATCATAGGCTTTACCGTTATTCAGCGAAAAGCGGCGTTGACAGATATCTGTCACCCGTGTCGGGAAGAAGAACCACAATGTTCTTGCCCGCGTTTTCGGGACGCTTTGCAAGCTCAACTGCCGCGTGAACAGCAGCTCCCGCTGAAATTCCCACGAGAATTCCTTCCTTTTTGCCGATAAGCTTGCCTGTCGCAAAAGCGTCGTCGTTTTCAACAGTTATGATTTCATCATAAACCTTGGCGTTGAGGATTTCGGGAACAAAGCCCGCGCCGATACCCTGAATTTTATGCGCTCCCGCAACGCCCTCCGACAGCACGGGAGAGCTCTTCGGCTCAACTGCGACAACCTTGACGTTCGGGTTTTTCGACTTCAGATACTCGCCGATACCCGTGATTGTTCCGCCCGTGCCAACGCCCGCGACAAAGATATCAACCGCGCCGTCGGTGTCCTCCCAAATCTCAGGACCGGTGGTTTTGCGGTGAGCCTCGGGGTTTGCGGGGTTGGTGAACTGCGACGGAATAAAGCCGCCGGGGATTTCCTTCGCAAGCTCCTCCGCCTTGGCAATCGCGCCTTTCATTCCCTTTGCGCCTTCTGTGAGGACAAGCTCCGCGCCGTATGCTTTCATAAGCTGTCTGCGCTCAACGGACATCGTTTCGGGCATTACTATGATAATACGATAACCGCGCGCTGCTGCAACAGACGCAAGACCGATACCCGTGTTGCCGCTGGTGGGCTCGATGATAACCGAGTCCTTCGTCAGCACGCCTCTTGCCTCCGCGTCGTCAATCATCGCTTTTGCAATTCTGTCCTTGACGGAGCCCGCGGGGTTGAAATACTCGAGCTTAGCGATAAGCTTCGCGTTAAGTCCAAGCTCCTTTTCAATGTGAGTGAGTTCAAGAAGCGGGGTTTTGCCGATAAGTTCATCAGCGGATTTGTAAATGTTAGACATAATAATCTCTCCTTTAAAAATAATTACTGAACAGCTTTAAATGCGGCGTCAAGCGCGGCAATTAGGTCGTTAATGTTTTCAATGCCTATCGAAAGGCGAATTGTGTTGGGCTTTATACCCTGCTCGGCAAGTTCTTCCTCGGTGAGCTGAGAGTGGGTTGTGCTGGCGGGGTGAATTACCAGCGATTTCACATCGGCAACGTTCGCCAAAAGCGAGAAAATGCCGAGATTATCGATAAACTTCTGCGCGGTTTTATCGTCGCCCTTGATTTCAAAGGTGAAAATCGAGCCCGCTCCGTTCGGGAAGTATTTTTTGTAAAGCTTGTGGCTCGGCTCGGTTTCAAGCGACGGGTGATGAACCGCCTCAACCTGCGGGTGATTGTTGAGATAATCAACGATTTTCAGCGCGTTTTCAACGTGACGTTCAACGCGCAGCGACAGCGTTTCAAGTCCCTGAAGGAAGATAAACGCGTGGAACGGCGAAAGCGTTGAGCCCGTGTCGCGAAGCAGAATTGCGCGAATGTAAGTCACGAAAGCCGCGCTTCCCGCAGCCGCCGCGAAAGAAACTCCGTGATAGCTGTCATTCGGCTCGGAAATCCACGGATATTTGCCCGAAGCCGCCCAGTCAAAGCCGCCGTCAACGATTACACCACCGATTGCCGTGCCGTGACCGCCGATAAACTTTGTCGCCGAGTGAACGACGATATCCGCGCCGTGCTTCAGCGGGTTTATCAGATAAGGCGTAGCAAAGGTCGAGTCAACGACAAGCGGAATTCCGTGCTTGTGCGCAACCTTCGCGACCTCCTCGATATCGATGATGTTGGAATTCGGGTTGCCGAGAGTTTCGATGTAGATTGCCTTGGTATTCGGCTGAATTGCCTTCTCGAACGCGTTTTCTTCATCGGGGTCAACGAAAGTCGTGGTAATTCCCGAGGAGAGCGGGAGCGTGTGCGCGAGCAGGTTGTATGTACCGCCGTAAATCGTCTTTGAAGCCACGATATGCTCGCCGCTTCTCGCGAGAGCAAGGATTGCGTAATTTATCGCGGCAGCGCCCGAAGCGGTTGCCAGAGCCGCCGTACCGCCCTCGAGAGCGGCAACTCTGCGCTCAAAAATATCCTGCGTGGGATTTGTAAGTCTGCCGTAAATGTTGCCCGCGTCGCGCAGTCCAAAGCGGTCTGCGGCGTGCTGAGAGTTGTGGAAAACAAAAGAGGTGCTCGCGTAAATCGGCACGGCTCTCGCGTCGGTTGTGGGGTCTGCGGTTTCCTGACCTATGTGAAGCTGCTTTGTTTCAAAGCTCCAGTTTTCTGCGTTTTTGATATCTGACATTGTAATTTCCTCCTAAAAAATGTTTTTTAAAGCAATAGTTTTTCGTCAACACATTCGTTCACGCAAAGAGGAAATCTTCATACATCGTTTGTAAAATCGGGTAATTTTCGGGCTTTTCATAATGAGCCTCCTCAAATTCAATTTTCCTATCTGTTTAGTAGGCTAATATGATTATAACACTATTAACCTACTTTGTCAATAGGAATTTGGAATTTTTTTAAAAAATTTTTTGTTTGTCGAAAGAACGCAGATTTATAAGCACAAAAATCGCCCCAAGCTCAAACTCGGGGCGAAATCTTTAGATTAGTGTTTAATTTCAGACGTCTTTTCGGGGGTTTGCTTTTGTGAGGTCGTCTGCTTTGTGGTCTGCTTTGGCTTCTCGCTTTGGGTAATATCGTCAAATGAAATCAGTCGCTTCTCGGAAGCAACTTCCTCATCGTCTTCGAGTTCAGAGATTTTGACGTTACTCTCGGGAGCTTTCTCAGCGTAACTCTCGGGGGCTTTTTCGATGTTATTCTCAATATCTAAAATCCGCATATGAGCGTCGAGCACGCTTGTGTCTTCATCTGCCTTAAACGGACCTATCAATTCTTCCATCATTTCTTTGGCTTTCCGGTCTTCATCGGCGATAGGAACAAAAAAGAGTGGGTTTATCTTTTCTTTTTGTACACCATCTTCAGTGTACTGCTCAACAAGGTCTCCCGTATATACGTCAGTCGGCAAAACGAACTGACCTTCCCTTACGTCCCCTATAAGCTTATCGGGATTGACAATCCTCATATTTGCCGTTTCGGGATTGTCGTTATATAAAGTAAATTCAAGGTCAGCATCCACCACTTCTTTCTGGACATCGAAGTCAGCAGAACTCCTATAAGCTCCGCCGAGTGTTGTACACATTTCTGTATTTTCGATAATGTCACCGATTGTACTGCCTTCGTTTATCCGTTCGGAAGCATATTGAACCGCAGTCTTTCCTTTTGCTGCCTTTGAGAGCTTATTGCTGTCATCAGTAAAATAATCTATTGTTGCGTAATTGTCGCCCGCAAGGAAACCGAAGTAATTGTCTGCATGGAACGAGAGAAGAGTTATATTATTCAAATTGCTGCAATAATCATAGACCGTGCAAGCTCTTTCGTTTACCTGATTGATGAGTTGTTTATCGGCATTGTCCAATCCGAAATTTATCCTCTCCTCATCCTTTTCATTGAGCTTAAACCAATTATATTTGGATGTAGGGATTTTAACCTCCTTATCGCCATCTTTAATCTTTTCACGTTCAAAGATTGCAAACGACTGACTCCAATCCTTCGCCATTGAACCCATCATAGACAACATGGGATAATTCTGAATAAACGCTTCTGTGTCGAAGGGACTTACGACGCTAATCGGCTGTTTTTTCAACGCTTCCGCGCTTTCCAGACAGAACCTTTCGAGCTTTTCCCTTCTGTCGATAAGATATTTGCCATAGCTTTTCTGAGAATCCTTGAGATTGTTCATAATCGCCGCCTTCCTCGCCTCTCTCTCAAGCTTATCGGCATCCTTTCGCACCCTTGCTTCCTTTTCTTTCTTAGTTTCTTCAGCTTTCTCGGTTTTTCCGGCTTGCTTGGCTTTCTTGGCTTCTTCGGATTTCTCTTTATCCTCTTCTTCCCAAATTTCCTTTAATTTCTGGAATTGTTTGTACAAATCCTTGTTCGTGGATTCCAAGTACCAATCGTATGATTTAACGTGAAGTTCTTCCACAAATTCTTGACCGAGTTTCTTGCGAAGCTCGCTGTTTTTGATATCAAGCATTTCGTTCAGCGGATGACCCTTCGACATACCATAAAGGAGAGCCATATTAACCACTGTGGGTTTTCTGTCCATTGTTTTTAATGCTGCATACTCTGCTCCATCAGCACCGGTATATTGGAATGCGTTCTGCAGATGATGTCCGCGAAAGACTTTGCCGTCAACAGCTATCTCTCCAAAAAAGTCTTTTGAAAAACGGTCATAGTATTCTTTTTCCATGGCGCTTACAGCCCTGGCTTTTGTTGTCACAACTCTTCTTTCAGCGTCAGCAATCGCTTTGGGCTTTTCCGGCGCTTCAATTCCGGTTTTACCCTCAACCACCTGCTTTTCATACTCTCTTTTTTGGTTGTAATAGTCGGTATAATCTCTTTTCGATTCGTTAGCGTCCTTGATTTTATCCAACATCTCTGTTTTGGATCTAAAGTTAAAGACCTCCATAAGCCAGCGAATGAAAGACCACTTTCTCTCTTTTATGGTTGCGTCCGTTTTTACGGGCACAATTTTATCGGACTCAACTTCGCCCTTGTCGTTGGTCTTATACTTGCAGATATCAATTTTCGAGCCCTGAAGAGCCTTTGATACTATCTCAGCCTTGACTTTTGCGTTTTCAAGCGGATTATTTCCCCTGAAATAAGTTTCAAACTCATGGCTTCCTTTACCGTACCAGTTTACGGGCTTCCCGTCAACCAAAATGCCCATCGCGGGGTCAATTCCTGCCTGCTTAAGCGCGCGAAGCTCATCTTTTGTATAAAGGCTGTTCACCATTCTGTCGAAGTTGGATTCAGCCCAATCCAATTCGATATGGGAGAGCTTATCGGCTTTCTGATTTTTAACAAACTCCTCCATTCTGATATCAGCAAGCGGGCTTTTGTCAAGCGTCAGATAAACCTCGTCCAAATCCTGCCGGTTGCCTGTCGTAGAGAAATCCACAAAATTATCTTTGAAATCCCTGATTCTTTCAGCAATTTCCGACACCTTGAATATATCTCTTTCGGAAGCAAATTCTTTCGTTAATTCCTCGACATACTCTTTCTCGAATTCATCATCGTAAACACTCACTTGGTGATACTCATTATCACCAAGCACTGCGTCATTATCCATTTGCAAGGCATAGTCGGTTACCTTGCCAAGAACTTCGTTTGCCGCCTTGCCCGGCTGGATAACGTTTCCGTTTTCGTCTTTCCAGACCTCGGTGTCAAAAAACGAGCTTACAACCTTGTTGTACACATCGGTTTTTTCCTGTGCGTTAAGCTGTCCGAGAGAAGCTTCAGTCAAAGGAATGTTTTCATCACGATTTTCACTTGCCTGAAGATATTGGTTGCGGGTATTCTGATAAGCCTGCGCAACTTCTTCGGAGATATCATATTCTTCCGCAATTTTGTCATAGACTTCATCAATACCCGAATAGGTGTACTGATTAAGCAAATCGTTCAAACCCGCCGAAATAACGTGTCTTGTCGCAACTGCGGCTGTTTTATTCGCAAGGTCTTTCTCATTCTTTATGTAATCATCAAGACGTTCCATATTGGCAAACAGCTCCAGAACGCCCTTGTCGCGGATAATATTTCCGTTGTCAAAATCGCTTACGCGGAATGAGATTTCATCGTTTTCATAGCGCAGCTTCAACGATTCTTCCCACATTTTTTGGCTGAACTCGGCTTTCTCGCCGAAAGCCTTTTCGGCAGCGATTCTCTTAAAATCCTCAAAGTTCTTGATGGTTTTCTTTGCCATAGCTTCTTCCTCCGTTATTTAGTCATAGTTTATCGTCAAACGATTTACTTTGCCAAGCCTTTTTGCGTCAGCGTCTTTTCATTGGTTTTTGCAAAAGTATTTTGAGTAGGAAGCTTTTTCCCGCTTGCTTGAGCTTCCTTCTTCACAAGCTCGTTGAAGTCTGTTTTCGTGCGGGAAGACTCGGTCTTTTCATTTGTCTTGTCAGCAGACTTTTCAGCTTCTTTCTGCTTGTTCATTATCTCGTCAAGGTCTATACCCAAAAATCCCTTAACGAGATTTACCAACAACCGACGCATGAAATTCTCAATAAAAGAAGGCTTCTGATTTATCGTGGTCTTCTGTGGATTACTTTGCGTATTTCTCTGTGCGTTTCTCTGTGCGTTTCTCTGTGCGTTTCTCACCGCATTTTGCACCTTCGCCCTGTTTGCTGCGATACGTTGTCTCTGAAGCATTTGCTTTTTAAATCTGATTTTTCTGGCGTTGAGATTCTTACGACTTATATTGTTTGCGGGAATTTTTGCGGGTGCTTTTTTTACGGGTTGTGTTTTTGCGGGCTGTTTTTTGGAGGGTTCGGTCTTGGCAGGTCCGGTCTTGGTGGGTTCGGTTTTAGCGGGTCCTGTCTTGGCAGGCTCGGTTTTAGCGGGTTCGTCTTTGGTAGGTTCAGACTTTTCTTTGTCGATATCATGGCTTACCTTGACGCTTGACAAGTCAAACGATACAGATTTCTCTTGAATTTCACGACGAACGGTAATTTTATCCCCGGAAACAAGACTAAAAGCAATCTTTGCTTTCAAATTGTCAACATCTTCGGGACCGGCTTTTGCCAATTCCTCATCCGAGATGATTCGCTCACCGTTCGCGCAGAAAGCCTGTATATTTACTGTACTGGGATCCCAGCCGTTCGGCAAATCCATCGAACTTAAGAACATCTTGTCATAAGCCTCGCGCGCCCACTCCTTTTCCTCGGGAGTAAGATTGTTAGGGTCAGCTTTGAAATGCGCAGCAAACGACTCACGCGTTACAGGCTCTTTTTCGGGGTTGATTGCCGCCATATCCTGCGCGTCCATCGTCATCAATTCGAGTGCCTGATTAGGGGCAGACACTCTGATAGCTATTTCCGCTCCGGACGCAATCTTCTGGGCAATCAATCTTGAGCAATCCTCAAACGACATATTCTTACTATTTTCATCGTTCGGAATAATCTGCTTGCCGTCAGCATAAAATCTGTTCACTTCAACCATACCGCCGTTGTAGTTAATCAGATTTGCGGTCACATCTTCCGCCCACTGCTTGTCGGCAGCAGTAAGCGATTCGGGATAACCAAACAGGAATTTTTCTGCCGCTGTTTTCACCTTAATTTCCGCGGGATTTATATTAACGGATTTCTCGGGTATTCTGTCAATAACCGAAATCTCCGCTCCGGCAGCCATCTTTGCGACAATCTTCTCTTGAAACTCCTCTAACTTTTCGGGATTGAGAGTACCGGTCTGGTTTTTGGCATTTTGAAATTCTTCATCAGAAATAATCTGCTCGCCGTTGGCACGGAAGTTTGTCAAATCCATATTGAAAACATCCCAGCCGCTTTCCATATCCATTGTGTTGAAAATAATTCTGCCAAAAGCCTTTTGTGCCCAAGCTTTTTCATCCTTCGTCAGTTTTTGGGGATTTGTCTGATAATGATAGCTGAAAGATTCGGGAGAAACCTCTCTATTATCGATTTCATCCACATAGTTTGCAGAAATATCCTTCATAAACAAGTCGTTCTTCTTTTCATCTTTGCCAAGTGAATCGGCAAACGTGGAAATCTCACTTGAAAGCACCGTGGCGATATCGATATTTCCGCCTGTAAAAGAAGCGTCATTGAAAGCCGCGTCGAGCGCGTCTTTTTGACTTGCGCCGTTTTCAATATATCTGCTAACGTTCGAGAGATAATTAAGCGTCTCTTTCAGGTAATCAGAGTTGCTGCTGCCCTGATTCATATCAAAAGCAGCGTTTATCTTTTCGATAAAAGCAGTTTCTTCCGGAGTCTTTCCCTTGAGACCGATTTCATCGGAAACCATATTCTTGAGCTGCTTGCAATATGCAGTCTTTTCTTCCTCGTTCATACCGAACGCATCAAGCAGAGTTTGGTTAACCTCATTTGCAAAGTAATCGTCAATCTGCTTATGCAGTTCGCGGGTATGTGCCACGACATTAAACGCATTAAGCGCAAATGCCTCCGCGCAGGCAAATCCCTTACTCTCGGACTTATCGCCCATAAGCTGAATTCTTGCAAATGTATCTTCAAAATAGTCCTCAAAGCTGACGCTTACGCTATCCTCGCCACTTTTAAATTCCATAGGAAAAGAAAAGCTCTTCTTTGCTCCGTCAAAAACCTGATTCAAGATTTGCTTGGTTAAGTTTTTATGCGTGTTAATCATAGCAGTACCTCCTGAGAATTATTACGTTTCTGATTATTTATACGAACTCTGCGCTTTTTCGTAACACTATTCCGAAAAAATTGCCCTCTGCCGTTACAGCAGAGGGCTTGTTGTATTCACTCGAAATTATTTCTTGTGGAAAACAATCGCGCGGTCGTAGATTATCTCGTAATACGACGCGCCAACGCCCGTTTCGGGCTCCAAGTAGGCGCGATACGCAAGCAGCAGCGTGTCGCCGTTATCCGCGCCGTAATATTCGCCTTTTTCGTTGCCCTCGCTGTACTCGATAACTCTTGTATAATCGTCGGTTTGCTTTCTGGCAAATTTGTAGATGTAATAGCTGTCGCGGTTTTCGTGCGACGCGTCAAGGTACTTTTCCGAAGAACCCTCGTAAAGACTGTCATAAACGCTTGCAATTCCGTTCAGCATCGGTCGGCTGTACAAAACCGTGTTTGAATAGGTTGCCTTTTTGGTTTTGGTGTGATTTACGCCGTAAACAACGATAAAATCTTCATCGGAATTAAGCGTGAAATCCTTCGTCATAAGATAGGTTGTGTCGCGGTTGTCGCCCTGCGCGTTGGTGTCGTTCACATACGCGGTCATACCCTCGGGAACGGCAATTTCCGCCGAAAGCTCCTCGTAAGTGTAATCTGCTCCGTACTCCTCAATCAGCTTTGTGCGGATTTCATCAAGCGTCTGCGGTGCGTCGGGAAGTGTCGAAACCTCGCTTTTTCCCGTACCGCGTTCTCTTGCGTATTCCGCTTTATAAGGCGATTTTTCCGCATTTTGATCTTTGGGTGTAATTCGATAAACCTTGAATTTCTCGCCGAGCGAATTGATATAGCTCTCATAATCGGTCTGATTTGTAGGCTGGGAAATTCGCATAAGCGTGGTGAAGGTGTCCTTGCCCTTTTCAAGTCCCATATTCAGCGTCGCTGCGGGAAGCGGGCTTTCGTTTATGATATTCTCGGCAATTCCCGCGGAAATAAGCGCGTTCTTTGTCTTGGTGAAAGTGTTCTTGTCGCCGGTAACTATTATCGCGCACTTTGAGCCGTACTTCTCGCCGTTCTGCGATTTGATGTTAACAGGATTTATCGGTGCGCCGAGGCTGCCGAAAATGGGGTGATAAAAGCCGGTTTCCTCTGTACCGATTTGGAAGAAGCCCTTTTCCTTGCTGTAATCCTTGCCGTTCTTTATCTCGCTGAAGAAAATGTAGTTGATAAACGAATAGTATTTGCACTCGGGCGGAAGCTCTCCGACCAGCACAACCGCCTCGTTTTCCGCGAGCTTATACGACCAGCCGACCGGACTGAAATAAGGCTTTGCGGGATAATTATCGGTTTTGGTTTCGTCATCGTAAACGGACGGCTTTTCGTCCGCCCAGTCATACACTGCGTTATGAACACCGGTCGAAGGCGCTTGATTTGGCGCAGGCGGGAGGAAAGGAACAAGATAGCTCGAACCGGCGTTATTTCCGAAGCAGGAGATAAGCTGCTTCTGACTTGCAAGCTCAATCGTGTCCAACGCAACCAAGCTGCCCTCTTGAACAAAGTTGTCCTTCTCCATCGTTTCGACAAATTTCTGCA
Organism: uncultured Clostridia bacterium; assembly: GCA_945933905.1. GTDB lineage: Bacteria > Bacillota > Clostridia > Oscillospirales > Ruminococcaceae > CAG-115. The sequence continues at coordinate 220 of CAMEQX010000027.1, read as the reverse complement.
AATCGGGCGAGCTTGTTTTTTCGCTGTTTGTGCAGCCAGTCATAAGTGTCCCAAACGTCACAAACGCAAGCGCTGCCGAGAGAATTTTCCTTCGCATAATGACCTCCATAGAAACACTCAAAGATTTTTGACCATTGTGAGATGGTTTTGTCCGTTTGAGAACTCGTAAATCACATCGTCCATCGTGTTTTTGACCATATAAATCCCAAGCCCGCCGATT
>CAMEQX010000026.1 GCA_945933905.1 uncultured Clostridia bacterium | reverse complement strand
CAAGCGCTCGTGGTCCGAAGCCGTAAAACCAACGTTTTCGTAATAACTTTCCGTCGAAAAATACGGCGGGTCGCAATAAAAAAAGCTCACCTCGCTGTCCTGCGCCGATATGAGTTTTTCAAAATCCTTATTCTCGATAACAACCCTCTGCAATCGCCGCGAAGCCTGTTCAATAAGCGGAAAATTTGACCACATCGAGTGAGGCTTGCCGCCAAAACTGTCGCAAGAACTCGCGTAAGAATACCGAATAAGCTGGTAAAATTCCGCAGCTCTTTTCACATCTCCAATCTCCGCTTTTTCGCTGACAATGTGCTTTATCCGGTCGAAATCCTCGCGGCTGTTCAACACGAAACGCAGTTTCTCGATAAGCTCCGCGCTCTTATCCCGAACGCAAAAGTACAGATTTGAGATGTTGCTGTTGAAGTCGTTGAACACCTCGAAATCGTTGCCGGGCGGTTTCGCGAAAAGAATCCAACCCCCGCCCCCGAAAACCTCAATGTACTTTTCGTAGTACAGAGGAAATCTTGGAATTATGATGTCGCGGCTGGACTTTTTCCCGCCAATCCAACTCATAAAACTGTTGATTTTTGTCACCTCCAACCGTGTTTCTGCAAAACAGCAAGAACACCGGTGCACGAGACGACAAACAACCTATATGTGCTGCCTTGAACGCCGGCGTTCTGCTGTTTTACAGGCAACACAATTCATATAGTTTGATGTGCTAATTATTTGTTTCAAGTAATTTGAGGAACTTCGCTCGGCTCATCGAGGTACTCATAAGTCTGTGTTTTTTCATGGAAAAACATGCCTTCTTCCGCAAGGTCAATTCCCCAAAGCTCTGCCGCAAGCTCGTATGCCTCTTTAGAATTTGGTTCATAAAATTCATCGGAAACAATCTCGCCGTTTTCAAATTCAGCCTTTCCGACATTTACGCCCAAATCCTCATCAGCCCAGGAATACTCGAATTTCAAGTCAGTGAAGTTCTCCGCGAGCTTTTGAACAATCGGCAATGCACGCGTCCAGGCGGTGTTGAAAATAAGCGTATTATCCTCGGAGATTTCCGCATTGTACGCCGACCATTTCGTTCCCCAATTCTTGACGCGCCACTCATACCACGTCGGAGCGCCGTATTTTATCTGGTTTTGGAACGCAGTTTTCCCGACCTGAAACTCATCTGTTCGGACGTCATTACGCTGCCGAAGAAACGCTTTTTCGCTTTCTTCGGGAATATTCAGCAAATCCGGCTTGTTCCGCGCGCCATCAAATGTGTACACGGAAATGAAGTCGCGATATGCCTTCAGGCCTTTATCCGTGCGGCTTCCCGCCTCAATATCCAAACTATCGGGCATAGGAATTATCTTGCTGAAATCCAACACGGAATCCTTGCTTTTTACGCTCTCCAAAAGCTCGTTAATCCGTTTCTGATTTCCCGACAACCGAAGTTGGTTCATCACATGATTTGGCATTATTCTCACCTCCACAATTCTTTCACATCGACAGCTCCGGCTCAATATCCTGCGTTTCTGTCTGCTCGGAAATTTTGTGGAAGCTGTCCACCTCGGGGCAAATCCCAAGCGACCTGCCGTTGTCGAACTTGCAATGGAGAGTTCCCATATCATCGACCGCAATCACCGTGCCCTTGGTGCCGGCGGGAATCGGTCGCGGGTCTTCGTCCATTCTGTCAAGCTGCACGCGAGTTCCCGCGGGATAACGCGCCTTTAGAGCCTCAATTTGCTCTCTGCTCATTTCTTTCATCATCAGCACTCCTTTCAAATTTTCATTTCGCAAATTTCCTGTTCCGCGCTCATCTTCAATTCATCAAACGCATCGCAGATATTTTTCGCCCCTCGAATATCCTGTTCAACAAGCGCTTTTTCAAGCTCCTCGTCGCTAATCAGCCATTGCCCGTCAAGCCTCTTGCAGAGCTGATTTACATCGGAAATTCTATCGTCGGGCAAAAGCCTTTCACAAACAATTTCCGCGATTTTTTCATCTTTGGGAAAACGCTCAATCGAGATTTTCTCTGTGTCGCCAATCGGAATATCTTCGCAAATTCCGATGCTTTGCAAATGTTCAAATAGTTCGTTCGTGGGCACATCAAACTTCAACGAATTTTTTCCGTTACTAATAAGAAATCTTATCATATCAAGTCCTCCAATTCAGCAGTCCAATGCCGTTTCGCAGCAAAAGCGCCCCCGAAAAAATTGTCTGAAAAGTGCTCTCGCCGATAAGGTCGATGTCGCACAATTCGTTCAAAGAGATATCCGCGCTGCCGTTGTAAACGGATTTTGCCGCCTTGAACAGGGCGTAGCCGTCTGTGGAAATCCCCGTCAAATCGATGTTTCCTAAATCCACCGAATGCGCTGTCAATGCGCTCTGTGAGCGAGTCCACAAAAACTTGTCCGCTGACAAAAGAAAAACAGCCGCAATATACTCACTGCGGCTGTAATACGGATTTTTGACATTCTCGGAAATAAATCCCGTGAATGTTTTTCTGTGATAACTGTTTCTGAAATTTAGCTTCATTTTAATCCTCCCATTATTTTGCACCGAGAATTTTTTGAGTTGCGCGTGCCGTTTCGAATTGTTGCCTCTGTCATTTGCGACCTCCTTATCTTATATTTAAGCTCGAACGAGACTAATTCAAGCCTTTTTTTCACTTGAAAACAAAAAAGCGCCTGTAAATTTCCACTCACTATATGAGTAGAAACTTACAGGCGCTTTCGGCATTCTGCCCAATTTCAACCGCTGAATTTTTGTTATATAAAGGGTTCAAATCCCCCAAAATCTTTTTCGTCACAATCTCGGCTAATAAAAAACGCCTGCAATCAACTCCTCACTCAAGAGAAGCCAATCGCAGGTGTTATATGCATATTGCACAAAATTTCTCGAGAAAATTTTGCAAACGGGGGTACATATCCATTTTCCTTCAAAAAATATCTACGGTGACGATTACTTGTTTCCGAGAAGATTTATGCCCGCAAGTGGCTCTGTGAAGCCGTTTGCGGGCATAATATCTATTTGGTCACATAAAGCTGGCGGAGAGGAAGGGATTCGAACCCTTGTGGGATTGCTCCCAAACGGTTTTCAAGACCGCCTCGTTATGACCACTTCGATACCTCTCCACATTTAACTTATATATTTTACCACATTTCCGCCGATTTGTCAAGAGCTTTTTGCAAAAAAGTCCGCGATTTCTCACGGACTTGTAACTTATCTCCCCACATTAAACGCCGACATCTGCGGATATCTCGCGGATTTCCCGAGCTCCTCCTCAATTCTGAGCAGCCGGTTATACTTCTCGACACGCTCCGAGCGGGACGGCGCGCCGGTTTTGATTTGACAGGTGTTGAGGGCAACGGCAAGGTCTGCGATTGTCGTGTCGGCGGTTTCTCCCGAGCGGTGGGAGGAAATCGCGGTGTAATGCGCTTTGTGAGCCATTTTTATCGCCTCGATTGTTTCCGAAACCGTGCCGATTTGGTTGAGCTTAATCAAAACCGAGTTGCCCGCGTCGAGCGAAATCCCCTTTTTGATACGCTCGGTGTTCGTGACAAACAGGTCGTCACCAACAAGCTGAACGCGCTCCCCGAGCCGTTTTGTGAGCACTTGCCAGCCTTCCCAGTCTTCCTCGTCAAGCGCGTCCTCAATCGAAATAATCGGGTACTTGCCGACAAGCTTTTCCCAATGCGAAATCAGCTCCATTGACGTGAACTTCGTCTTTGCCTTCGGGAGAACGTACTCGCCCTTGACCTCGCCCTTCCACTCACTCGCGGCGGCGTCCATCGCCAGCATAAAGTCCTTTTCGGGCTTGTAACCTGCCTTCTCAATCGCTTCAAGAATAACCTCAATGGTTTCCTCATCGCTTGACAAATCGGGCGCAAACCCGCCTTCATCGCCGACAGAGGTTGCAAGACCGCGCGACTTGAGGATAGCCGCAAGCGCGTGAAATACCTCCGAGCACTGCCTCAGCGCTTCCTTGAAGCAGCACGCGCCGACCGGCATTATCATAAATTCCTGAACGTCAACGGTGTTTGCCGCGTGTGCGCCGCCGTTCAAAATGTTCATCATCGGCACCGGCAGCGTGTTCCCCGAAATGCCTCCGAGAAAGCGATAAAGCGGCAGCCCGAGCGAATACGCCGCGGCTCTCGCGCAAGCGATTGACGTTGCGAGAATTGCGTTTGCGCCGAGATTTGACTTGTCGGCGGTGCCGTCTTCCCTTTTCATCGCCTCGTCAACAGCGTAGGTGTCCGCGCTGTCCAGACCACAAACCGCTTTGTTAAGCGCTTCGCTGATGTTTGCGGCAGCCTTGGAAGCGCCTTTTCCGTTGTAGCGGTTCTTGTCGTTGTCACGCAGCTCAAGCGCCTCAAACTTGCCCGTTGAAGCACCGCTCGGCGCTGCCCCGAAAGCCACGGTGCCGTCCGCGAGATGAACCTCGGCTTCTACCGTGGGATTGCCGCGTGAGTCGAGAATTTCCCGCCCGATAACCTTTTCAATCGACGTTGAATAATACATAAAAATCCTCCCGAAAGTTTTTCTAGTAGTGTAACTCTCGGGAGCGCTTTTATTCACTTTTTGAAGAAATCCTTGCCCACAATCTCCTCAAAGCGCGGCTTTATGCCCGTCTTTTCCTCAAGATGACCATAATTCTGCACCATATCATAGCTCGGGAGCGTGTTGCCCTCGACCAGCACGGGTCTGTCGGGAGTTATCGCAACGTCCCAGCCTATGTAGCTCACCTGCGGGATAACCTCGGCTGCCTTTTTGCACATCTCGACTGCCTCGTTAAACAGCGGTATCTCGAAGCCGTTGAAAACCGTTTTGGAGAACGGGTGCGCGTCGTAGTAAACGCTTGTCGCGTCGCACCACGCGGGTTTTCGGATAACTCCGTCCGCGCCGACCGCCGTGTACATACCGCCGCTGCAAATGTTATCGACAACCTCCGTGCCGTTGCTCATTCGCACAAGCGCGTACATAACATGCGTTTTTCCGTTGTAATTGAGAGTGACCATTCGGATTGTGTTGATTGAACTCGGCGAAAGCTCGTTCATCTTCTCGTTCTGAACGATAGCTTCCTCCGCGAGATACTGCCCGTTCTTCATCAGCCTGTCGTACAGCGCCGCAAAATCCGTGTTCTTGTCAACAGCTTCGCGCGTGATACCGCTTCCGCCGAACGCGTTGAGCGGCTTCGCAAAGAAGCAAGTTTTGCCCTCGCAGAACTTTTTCAGTCCGTCAACGCCCGCTTTTCTCACGTCAACGAAATCTCTGCCGATGTACTCCGAGAACTTCTCGTCAAACTCAAGTTTATCATCAAAAAAGTGAAAATACTCCTTGCTGTTGAGCGCGTGAGAGAGCTTCAGATTGTCGTTCATCGTCATAAAAGTGCGGCGATTTTTGCCCTTAATCAGCGCAAAACCGAAAACGTGATAATCGAGATATCCCACGGAATATCTGAAAATGCACCAAATCATATCAAAAAACATCACAAAGCGGTTTTTGCCCGTTTCCTTGTGGATAAGGCTGATTTGCCTGAACATTCGCTTGAAGCTGCCCCCGCCGAGCCTGCGGAGAAATGTTTTGATTTTTCCCATTTTTCTGCTCCTTTAATATAATACTTTTCTATTATACCACACTTTTCTGCGATTTTCAACCGATTTCCGATAAAAAAATGGGCTGCCGAAGCAGCCCGAAAAGAAAAGGGAGCGGGAATTTATTGTTATCGGAGAGAGGCAAAAGCCAATCTCCGAGAACGAACTTTTTTGTATTTTATACGTTGAACAGAAGCTCGTCGTAGGTGGGATACGGCCAGTCTTTCTCGCCGACAATTGTTTCAAGCTCATCGGCAACAGCGCGCAAGCTCTGCATAAGGCTGAATACCTCGTCGTGATAGAAGCGCGCCTTCTGCTCCTCGCCCTCGACAGCCTGCGCCTTAACAACCGCGTCGGACAGCGCCGAAGCCTTTTCATTCAAAGCGGCAGTCAGGTCGTTGACCTTCTTTGCGGTCGCAAGCTCAACCGTAGGCTCGATACCGACAGCCTTCTTGCTTGCCGCAATATCGCAGATTTCCTTGCCGAACTTCATTACCGCGGGCAAAATCTCGGTCTTTGCCATATCCGCAGCCGTGAGCGCTTCGATGTTGATTACCTTAGAATAGTTTTCAAGGAGGATTTCTTGTCTTGCGTGCAGCTCAACCTCGCTGTAAACGCCGAATTTCTTGAAGAGCGAAACGTTCTTCTCGGCAGTCAGGCAAGGAATTGCGTCAACCGTGGATTTGAGGTTCAAAAGACCGCGCTTCTCCGCCTCAACAGGCCACTCGTCACCGTAACCGTTGCCGTTGAAGATAACTCTCTTGTGCTCGGTTATCGTCTTTACAAGCAAGTCGTGGAGCGCTTCGTTGAACTTATCCTCGCCCGCTTTCTCGAGTTCATCGGCAAACTCTGTGAGCGAATTTGCAACGATAGTGTTGAGGATAGTGTTCGGGCCCGCGATGTTGAGGTTCGAGCCGACCATTCTGAACTCGAACTTGTTGCCCGTGAACGCAAACGGAGAGGTTCTGTTTCTGTCGGTGCTGTCCTTCGGGAAATCGGGCAGAGAGGATACGCCGACGTTGAACATCTGCTTGCCGTTGGAGGTGTACTCCTTGCCCTCAACAAGCGCGTCAACAACCGCCTGAAGCTCTTCACCGAGGCAAATCGAGATGATAGCGGGAGGCGCTTCGTTTGCACCAAGTCTGTGGTCGTTACCGGGAGAAGCAACCGACAGTCTCAGCAAATCCGAATATTCATCGACAGCCTTGATAATCGCCGCGAGGAATGTCAAAAACTGCGCGTTCTGCATCGGCGATTTGCCGGGGTCGAGCAGGTTTTTGCCGTCATCGGTGGACAAGCTCCAGTTGTCGTGCTTACCCGAGCCGTTGATACCCGCGAAAGGCTTCTCGTGGAGCAGGCAAACCAAACCGTGCTCAAGAGCAACCTTCTTCATAAGTTCCATTGTGAGCTGGTTCTGGTCGGTTGCAAGGTTTGCGGGAGCGAAAATCGGTGCGTTTTCGTGCTGTGCGGGAGCAACCTCGTTGTGCTTTGTTTTAGAGGTAATTCCAAGCTTCCAAAGGCGCTCGTCCAAATCCCTTGGGTGCGGGAGCGCCGAAAAGCGTTCTGCCCGTAAAAATCAGGTCTTTTCTCTGGTCGTAGGTTTCCTTGTTTACAAGGAAGTACTCCTGTTCAGCGCCGACTGTCGCTACAACACGCTTTGAGGTGGTGTTGCCGAACAGCTTCAAAATGCGCAGCGCAGCGTCCGATACAACGTCCATCGAGCGCAAAAGCGGAGTTTTCTTGTCGAGCGCTTCGCCCGAATATGAATAAAATGCGGTGGGAATGTACAGCGAGCCGCCCTTTACAAACGCGTAAGAGGTGGGGTCCCAAGCGGTGTAGCCGCGCGCCTCAAAGGTAGCTCTGATACCGCCGGATGGGAAGCTCGAAGCGTCCGGCTCGCCCTTGATAAGCTCCTTGCCCGAGAATTCCATAATAACCGTGCCGTCGCCATTCGGGGAAATGAAGCTGTCGTGCTTCTCGGCGGTGATGCCGGTCATCGGCTGGAACCAGTGAGTGTAATGGGTTGCACCCTTTTCAATAGCCCAGTCCTTCATAGCATTTGCCACGATATCTGAAATCGAGCTGTCCAGCTCCTTGCCCTCGGTCATTGTCTTTTTGAGCGCCTTGAACACGTTCTTCGGCAATCTCTGCTGCATTGTTTCCTCGTTGAACACGTCAACGCCAAATTCCGCAACAACATCAAATTTCTTTTCTTCCATTGTCCCGTTCCTCCGTAAAATTTTTTTGATAAAAAAACGACGCCCGAAGCGCAGATTTTTCCTGCACTCGAAACGTCGTTGTTTCCGATTTACATTTTTATTATAGCCGAAATTCCGCGTTTTGTCTATCGGATTTATAAACAAACTTGAGAGTTTTTTTCGCGATTTTGTTGGCGTTTTGCACAAAAACGAGCGAGAAAATGAATTTTGGACTATTGGAAAAATTCTTATTCGGTGGGATTTTCCGAGATTTTCTTTGAAATTTGCAAGTTACAGCAAAACAACTTTCACAAAACTCTCCGAAGCCTTCGCCTCGGAGAGTTGTTTTATTTCTTCTCAAACTTTTCCTTAATCTTGTCAAAAAAGCCCTTGCGCTTTTCATAGTTCTTTTCGTTGAGCGTTTCTTCAAACGCCAAAAGCGCGTCCTTTTGCGGTTTGGAGAGGTTTTTGGGGACCTCGATGTTTATTCTCACCATTTGGTCGCCGCGATTTCCCTCGCTCTGCTGGAGCCGCTGAACGCCCTTTCCGCGCAGTCTGAAAACAGTTCCCGGCTGCGTTCCCGCGGGAACGTTGTAGCTCACCTTTCCGTCAATCGTCGGCACCTCAATCTCCGCGCCGAGCGTCGCCTGAGCGTAAGTAATCGGGAAATCTATCCAAATATTGTAATCCTCGCGCTCGAAAACAGGGTCGGGCTTCACGGAAATCTTTACCTTCAAATCGCCGCGAGAGCCGCCGTTTGAACCGACAGAGCCCTGTCCGCGAACATTCAGCAGCATTCCGTCGTCGATACCCGCGGGGATTTTGACGGTGACGGTTTTGCGCTGGTTGACGTGTCCCGAGCCGCCGCACTTCCCGCACGGTTTTTCGATAATCTTGCCCTTGCCGCCGCACTTTGAGCAAGGTCTTTGGCTCTGCATCATACCGAACATACTGCGCTGCTGAACCGTGACAACACCTCTGCCGTTACAGTCGGGACAAGTTTTTGTGGTGCTTCCCGCAGCCGCGCCCGAGCCCTTACATTCGGGGCAATCCTCCGTGCGATTTATCGTGATATCGCGTGAAACTCCCTTGCACGCATCCATAAAGCTGATATCAAGCGAAGCCGCGATGTCCGCGCCGCGTCTTGGGGCATTTGCGCTCGATGAACGCGAGCTGAAGCCGCCGCCAAATCCGCCGAAACCTCCGCCGAAGATATCGCTGAAAATATCGCTCAAATCCACGCCGTCCATTCCGCCCGTGAAATTCGTTCCGCCGCCGTAGCTTGAGTCAATGCCCGCAAAGCCGAACTGGTCGTATTTCGCGCGCTTGTCGGGGTCGGAGAGAACCTGATTTGCTTCGTTTATCTCCTTGAATTTCTCCGCGGCAGTCGGGTCGTCGGGGTTCAAGTCGGGGTGATACTGCTTCGCAAGCTTTCGGTAAGCCTTTTTGATATCGGCGTCTGTCGCGCTCTTGTCAACCCCTAAGACCTCGTAATAATCTCTTTTATCCATACAATCACTTTCTCACGATTTATCAAACATTACCCCACTTTTCCCGTGGGGTAATGCGATAAAATTAAATTACTTCTCGGTAAACTCCACGTCAACCGCGCCGTCGTCGTTGCTGCCGCCGTTGTTGTCGGAAGCCGCCTCCGCTGCGCCCGAAACGTCAGCTCCCGCAGCCGCCGCAGCGCTCGGGTCAGCCTGATAAACCTTCTGCGCAACCTCGTAGAACGCGGTCTGAAGCTCTTCCTTCGCCTTCTTGATTGCCTCGATATCGGTGCCCTTGAGCGCTTCCTCGAGAGCGGTAATCTTCGGCTCAACCTTTGCCTTATCGTCAGCGGAAACCTTGTCGCCGAACTCGTTCATCGACTTCTTAATCTGATATACCATAGAGTCGGCTTCGTTTCTCGCGTCAACGTCCTCCTTGCGCTTCTTGTCCTCGGCAGCATAAGCCTCTGCCTCACGAACAGCTCTGTCGATATCTTCCTTGGACATATTTGTGGAAGCGGTGATGGAGATGTGCTGCTCCTTGCCGGTGCCCTTGTCCTTTGCTGTTACGTTTACGATACCGTTTGCGTCGATATCGAAAGTAACCTCAATCTGCGGAATTCCGCGAGGAGCGGGCGCGATACCGTCAAGACGGAAGTTGCCGATAGACTTGTTGTCCTTCGCGAACTCACGTTCACCCTGAAGTACGTTTATATCAACAGACGGCTGGTTGTCTGCGTAGGTTGTGAAAACCTTGGTTTCCTTGGTAGGAATGGTGGTGTTGCGCTCAATCATTCTGGTGCAGATACCGCCTGCGGTTTCGATACCGAGCGACAGCGGCGCTACATCGAGCAGAACGATGCCCTGTACTTCCTTGTTCAAAACGCCGCCCTGAATAGACGCGCCGATTGCAACGCACTCATCGGGGTTGATGCCCTTGAACGGCTCTTTGCCGAGGAAGTTCTTAACAGCGTCCTGAACGGCGGGAATTCTCGTAGAACCGCCGACAAGCAAAATCTTGTGGATATCCTTCTTGTCAAGACCGCTGTCCGAAATTGCCTGTTTGAGCGGGCCCATTGTCGCTTCAACGAGGTCTGCGGTGAGGTCGTTGAACTTAGCTCTCGAAAGAGTAACGTTCAAGTGCTTGGGACCTGTTGCGTCTGCGGTGATATAAGGAATGGAGATGTTTACGGTGGTGGAGTTGGAGAGGGCAATCTTCGCCTTTTCCGCCTCGTCCTTCAATCTCTGCATTGCGAACTTATCGTTGGACAAATCAATTCCGTCGGACTTCTTGAATTCCTCTC
>CAMEQX010000025.1 GCA_945933905.1 uncultured Clostridia bacterium | reverse complement strand
GGTACAATGTACGGTACTCTCAAGAAGGGCTCGCGTTACCTCGAAATGACCGACGGCTACGTTACCGGACTTGCTCTCAATGAAGATAACGAGATTATCGGTTACAAGTTTATCAACTTCGGCAAGATGATGGACTTCATCAAGGGCGGAATGGACGTTAAGGAAGCTTATGAGAAGGCTCAGGGTCAGTACGGCAGAGTTGCTGACGCAGTTAAGGTCATCGACCCGAGAAAGCAGTAATAGGAGGTAACGAAGAATGGCTTTATTTGAATCTTACGACAGACGCGAAAAGCAAATTCTCGCTGTCTTGAAAGAATACGGCATCAACTCCATCGAGGAGTGCGCTGATATCTGCAAGGAAAAGGGCTTCGACCCCTACAAAATCACTGAGGGCATTCAGCCTATCTGCTTTGAGAACGCAAAGTGGGCTTACACAGTAGGCTGCGCTATCGCTATCAAGAAGGGCTGCACAAGAGCTGCTGACGCTGCTGCTGCTATTGGCGAAGGTCTTCAGGCATTCTGCATTCCCGGCTCGGTTGCCGACCAGAGAAAAGTCGGTCTCGGTCACGGAAACCTCGGCAAGATGCTCCTCGAGGACGAAACCAAGTGCTTCTGCTTCCTCGCGGGTCACGAGTCTTTCGCTGCCGCTGAGGGCGCAATCGGTATCGCTGAAAAGGCAAACAAGGTTCGTAAGGAACCGCTTCGTGTTATCCTGAACGGTCTTGGTAAGGACGCAGCTCAGATTATCGCAAGAATTAACGGCTTTACATACGTTGAAACCGAGATGGATTACTACACCGGCGAGGTTAAGGAAGTATTCCGCAAGGCTTACTCCGACGGTCTTCGCGCAAAGGTAAACTGCTACGGTGCAAACGATGTTACCGAGGGCGTTGCTATTATGTGGAAGGAAGGTGTTGACGTTTCCATCACCGGTAACTCCACCAACCCCACTCGCTTCCAGCACCCCGTTGCCGGCACTTATAAGAAAGAGTGCAACGACAAGGGCAAGAAGTATTTCTCCGTTGCTTCGGGCGGCGGCACGGGTCGTACCCTCCACCCCGATAATATGGCAGCAGGCCCCGCTTCCTACGGTATGACCGATACAATGGGCCGTATGCACTCCGACGCGCAGTTCGCAGGTTCGTCCTCCGTTCCCGCGCACGTTGAGATGATGGGTCTTATCGGTATGGGCAACAACCCCATGGTTGGCGCTACTGTTGCTTGTGCGGTTGCGGTCGAGGAAGCTATGAAGGGCTGATTTCCCCGTCAAATCTGAACACACAAAACCAAAGCGGTCACTTTTCGGTGACCGCTTTTTCTGTTCAAAAATGTTATCTTTATCAGCGTCCTAATGTAGGGTGGCTGATTTCAACAACGTTCTCCTCCGCTTCCTTTGCAGGGGGAGTGTTTATCTTGTCAAAAGTATTGCCCAGAAGTTCGTTAATGCCCATTTTCTGACGATCAGTTCTGAGGTCTTCCTCGCTCTTTTGCTTGTCAAGGCTGTCGTTCAATGCCTTAACCTTATCCTTCTCCGTAACAAAATTCTTAAATTTCTTAAAAAATTCGATTATCCAGTCAAGAATGCCCTCTGGCTTTGTGCAAACAACCGTGGGGTTTATCTCAACGGGCGGTTTTTGCGAGTTCTTGGGCTGCGAGGTTACCTGCTTACCCGAAAGAATTTCCGCAATAATTCTTGCTTCAAGCTTCGTGTGGTCCGTCGCTTCTTTCAATTCTTGGTCCGAAACAATCTGAACTCCGTCCGACTTGAAATCGGTCAGATCAACTCTGTCGGTTCCCACCTGATTTGCAACCTGTTTTCCCGAGATGTTGTCCTCAAGTTGACGATAGGTTTTTTCCACCCAGTTTTTCTCTTCCGCTGTGAGATTATCCGCAAAAGTATCGGGGTTGTTTCTGTACCTTTCGAGGAATTCGTGGGGCTTTATGTCGCCTTCGCCGTAGGAAATACTAAATTCCATACCGTTTGTAAGCGGCTCAACAAAATCGTAAACAGCGCCGTGAATAGGCAAGGTTTTCTCGCTGTTAATTACTCTGTTCTTGCGTCCCCAGTACAAAGCGTCTTCATAGTCATATTCCTCTTTAAACACGTTCTGGCTTACTTCATCGACATATCTCAGGCTCTGGTCGAGGAAACGGAACATTTCCTGACGAGATGTTGAGTACTCATTGAAAGCAGCCCGAATAGAATTAACAAACTGCTTGTTCATACTGATGTTGTTCATTTTTTCAAAGGTTTCTTCAACCTTCTTTATCGAGTCGTCGTAAACCCTGGGCTGAAGCTTTTTTCCGAATTCAGGATCATTAAACAGCGTGCGGATATTTCTTTTTATTTCCTGCTCCACGCACATATTATAAACAAGCTGTGCTGCGCGCATAGTCGCAAAAGCGGTTGTTTTCTTAGTCTGAGGAATGTTGCTGTTTTCATCGAAAAGACCATTTTCCTGATATCTTTTCATAATCATATCTGTAAAATCGTCCATAGTATAGGCGTCTAAAGAAGTGCCTTTTCCTGTCGGAATGAACCCAACATTTTTAGGAAGCGACTTCTTCGTCAGCTCAACCGCATTACGAATAACAAACTCGTTTACGTTGGTTTCATCAACCTTTATTTCTTTGCCGTTTTCATCTACTAATCTTACTAATTCCATAAACAATCCTCCATAAATTATCTTTGTGAATAGCCTCAGCACCGCTTTCGTTTTGCCTTTCTGTCTGTTTATACGAAAAGATAAACAAAATGTAACAAAAAATTCTCCCCAAGCTTTTCGGGGAGATGTTTTGTTATTTTCCTTTTCTGCGCCGTTCAAGCGCTTTGTTTATCTCGTCCGCGGATTTTTTGCAGCTGAGATAATTTGTAAAATAAGTGAAAGCGTAAACAAGCGCGACATATAAAACCATCACTGCGCATCCCGAAAATGACGGCAAATACCAGCCGAAAGACGCGCCAAGCGTGAGGACAACCGCCGAAAGCAAGACAAAATGCACGGAATAGCGGACTATTCCCTCGCGTAAAGCGTACTCTCTGTCGGGGAGAACAAACATTGTTATCACGGTTGTTATCGCTCCCAGCAGGAGAATTTGCCATAGGGTATCCGTGGGGCAAGTCTCAAGACCGCTTATCTTCATCGCGATTGTACAAATAATAAGCGTGCCGGTGGAAATTTTCGTAAACCAGTTTACAAACCGCTTCAGCCAAGCCATAACTCACCCTCCTATCCCAAGCTTTTTCTTCAGCGCAGGAACATACTGCCGCGAGATAATCGCGCGCTCGCCGTTGTCCAAAACCGCTTCAAGCCGCCCGCTGAACCCCGGCGTGAGCTTGTTTATCTTCGACAGGTTGATGATAACCGACTTTGAAACCCGCAGAAAATCCGTGTTCTCAAACTGCTTTTCAAGCTCGTAAAGCTTGCGCTTTATCTCGAAAACCCTGCTCTCGCAATATGCAAAAACCTTGTCGTCAACCGCCTCGAAATAATAAACGCTGTTCGGCTCAACCATAACTATGCTTCCGTCTTCAAGACAAGCAAGCTTATCTCTATGCGATTTCAGCGTATAAATTAGCTGCAAAATATCCTCGTCGGGAACGGCGCAGCGAATTATGATTTCCTCCTCTGCACCCTCAGGCAAATCCTCAAGCGTGATTTTTATACCGCTCACCTCATTATCTGTCAGATTTATAACGCTTTCTGCTGATTAAAATTCCGATTGCTATAAATATTATACCACAAATTCCGAGAATTGCAAGCTGAATTTGCCACGAGAGCTCGGTTTCACCGAAGCTTGTCGTTATACCCATAACTTCCTTGTACTTGTCAACAGCGCTTTCGGGAACACCCTCAAAGGTCTGCTCCAGCGAGGCTCTTGTGAGGACGTCTCTGAACATTGAACAGCCGTGCAATACCGGCAGGCATTTCAGTACGGTCTGAACGCCCTCGGGCAAGCTTCCTATGGGGATATAAATTCCGCCGAGGAAGCCGACAAGCGTTCCGATAAGCGTAGAAAAGCCCGACCAAGCGCTCGGTGTTCTTATAAACAAGCCGCAGAAGTACATAAGTCCCGCGTAGGTGAGGCAGTTCACCGCAAGCATTCCTAAAAGCAAGAAATGCTCGGAAACATCGGGCAGAGCCGCGCCGTTTACTCCCGCGAAGATTTCCGCGATAACAAGCGTCACAAGACAAATTATCATCGAAGCGGTCCACGAGGACACGATATATCCCAGAGAAAGCTTTGTGCGGCTGAGCGGAGCCGTGCGAAACGCCTGAATTCTGCCGAAATTTGCGTCGTCTATCATAACGCTTGTGAGCATCGAAGCCACGGTTACTCCATTCACGCAGAGAATTCCGCCGACTGTCCACATAATCACAAGAAGCTGCGCGTTTGTTTTCGTTTCCTCGGAAACCGTCTGCCCGAATTCCTCGAGAGCTGAGGTTATTGCGCTTACGTTCATATCGCCGAGGAAAACCAGCATCAGAACAATGACGATTATCGCGGACAACAGCGAAAAGAAAACCGCCGACCTGTCGCGCAGATATATTTTCAGATTTCTTCCCGCAAGTGACATTGTTTCTCTCATTTCGCTGCCTCCGTATTCTCAAGTCTTTTTCCCGTTGAATTCAGGAAAACATCGTCCATCGTGCCGCAGACAACCTCAAATCCCGTGATTTCCCCGCGAACCTTATCCAGTATCTCAAGCGCGCCCAGCGTGTCAAAAAGCTCCGCGCTGTAACCGTAGCTTTCCTTTGAAAGCCCGTCAAGCGTGAGTTTTTTCTCGGTGTAAAGCCGCAGCTTGTCGCGGGCGAATTTTTCCTTCAGCTCAAAGGGCGTGCCCTCCGCGCAGATTTTTCCGCTGTCAAGAATGACGATTTTATCAGCCTCGGCAGCTTCCTCCATATAATGCGTCGTGAGGAAAACCGTCATTCCCGTGTTTTTACGCATATCCGTGATGGTTTCCCAAACGCTTTTTCGAGTTGCGGGGTCAAGACCGGTTGTCGGTTCATCGAGGAAAAGCAGCTCGGGCGAGTGCATAAGCGCCGCGGCAATTTCACATCTGCGCTTTTGTCCGCCCGACAGCTTTTTGTATTTTCTGTCGGTAACATCACTCAGCGAAAGTATATCGCAAACCTTGTCGAAATTGTTCAGGCACTCGCTTCTGCTCTCGCCGTAAAGTGTTCCGCGAAGCAGCAGATTTTCGCGCACCGTGAGCATTTCATCAAGGCAGTTTCCCTGATAAACAATGCCGATTTTGCGACGGATTTCGCTGTCGTTTTTACCAAGCTCCAGACCGCAGATTTTTGCAGTTCCCGATGTTGCCGAAATAAGCGTCGAGAGCATATTTATCGTGGTGGATTTGCCCGCGCCGTTTACTCCGAGAAAACCGAAAAACTCGCCCTTTTCCACGGAAAAGCTGATATTATCAACCGCCTTCACCGCGCCGAAGGATTTCGTCAAACCGCTCACTTCGATTGCCTTTTCATAATTGCCTTCCATAAGCCTCTTTCCTTTCAAATTTGTTTTCTGAGGCTATTATAGCACGCCGCTTTTCAAAGCGCAATAGGCTTTCGGGTAAGCTGCAAATGAGGCTAGGTAAGTTGTAATTCGTGGCGGTGAGATGCTTTTGCTCGAATATTGTCAATAGTTGACAAAGATGTTGATTTGTTGTATAATAGTATCAGTTGCCGGGTTCTTATGTTAAGCAAGGCGGCGATAGAAATTTTCTGATTTAAGGAGAATGGTTATGAAAAAAAGTATCATATCTAAAATTGTTGATAAAATCAATACTAATTACAACGAAAACTATAAAATTTGCTCACCTGTGGTAATTCTCAAGTCCGAAACGCCTAATAAAACAATACAATTAAAAACATGGGTTGGTAATGATATTGAACCGTCAAAAAATTCGGTTTATTATCTTACCGGTGAAGGTGAAAGTAAAAACGCAAAAAATTTTCCTATATCCGAAGCGATTAACGAAGCGGGAAAACAGGGAAAATTTGATTTGATTATCGCCATTGAACGTATTGAAATCAGCGAAAAAGGTACATTATCTCAATTAACATTTCCAAATAATATTTTTTCAGAGTATTTTGAAGACGGCGAAAAGGATTTTAAGAAATTTGATGTATTGAATAGAGATGAATTATCTCAGCAGTTCACCGCCCTATTCATCAAAATACCGATATGCGAAGGAAATCCAAACAACGCCGAAAACATCGTTGAAGTCGATAACGTTTATTACGACATCACAAACCTCTTGACCTATCTCACAATCGCAGATTCAAGAACTTATAAAAATTTCGTTTATTCTACCCCGATATTAAAGGCGGACGCTGCCGAAACACGTCCGGACGTTACGGTTGATTGGGCTCACAATATGCTCGTTCACGGCGCGCCCGGCACGGGGAAAAGTTTCACGGTAAATAAAAAAGCAACCGAGAAATTCGGGAAAAATGTCCGCAGAGTTACCTTTTACGAGGATTATTCCTATGAAAAATTTGTCGGCGCTTATATGCCCGTTCAGGACGTCAAAACAACAAAGTTGTCCTTTGACGATAAAAAGGGCTGCGCGGAAGGCGAAGGTATCGCCTATAAATTCAAGCCGGGCATTATGGCAAATATTCTCGCCGAGGCTTATGCGGAGTTGATTATTGCCAAAAACAAATCTTATTTTGACAATCACCAAAACGATAAAGAAAATAACACCGACCAAGACCAATCCTTTTCTTTGAGCGAGCTGTATAAAATCAACGACGACGAGGTAAAACCCCAAGAATTCTGCCTGATTGTCGAAGAAATAAACCGTGCGCCTGCGGCTTCTGTTTTTGGAGATTTCTTCCAGCTGCTTGACAGAGATAAAAACGGTTTGAGCACCTATTCAATCAGCATTTCCGATGAATTCAAGGATTGGTTTGTCGATAGGGTGACGGAGCTTTGCAAAAAGCATTATGACAATTCGACAGATGCTTCCATTTTTGAAATAGCCAGAAAAACCACCGAGCTTGTTGCCGATAACCTTAGACTTCCGCCAAACCTCTATATCTGGACGACAATGAACAGCGCCGATCAGGGAGTTTTCCCGCTTGATACCGCTTTTAAGCGCAGATGGTGCTATATGTATATGTCGGTCGATAAGAACCGCGAAACAGAGATGAAAATAAAAATTCCTTACAACAGCAAAATTAATGAGATAAACTGGGACTTCTTCAGAAACGCAATCAATGCGGCAATTCAAGCTGCCGGCTGTATCGAAGAGGACAGGCTTATCGGAACGTGGTATTTCAACGACAATGATTTTGCCGCTAATGATAAGCTTTTCGATAATTTCAATAAAACAGATGTAAATAAAAGATATTCGATGATAAACCCGCTCTGCGATAAGCTGTTTGCTTATCTGAGAAACGATGTGTTCAGGAATAACCCCGAGTCGTTTTTCAGCAAAGAATATACCACAATGAGCAAAATCCGCGAAGGCATAGTAAATGGCATAAGCTTGGGCGTAATTATCAAGAATTTCAGTATTGCCGAGAGCGCACCAAGCGGCTCGGACAGCGCTAATACAAGCGGCAACGGCGAAACTCCCGCGCAATCCCCTGAAATCACCACGACACAAGCAGAAAACCAAACGAGCGGTGAATGAAGATGATAAAGAATATTATTCTTTTTGAGGGAATGAGTCGTTATAAAATCGACAAGGAAAACGCTGAAATTCTGAACAGTATCAGGGAAACCGACGAAACGCTGAACGGCATTTCAGACTTAATTCCGCTTGATTTTTTCAGAACCTCGTCCAAAGAAAAGACTCTGAGATTTGTCGGATATTTTTCAAAGCACCTCGGCGATACCGATTTATGCTTTTACTGTTTCCCCAAATATATGAGGGAACGCCCAAACCCCGATATCTCCGAAATGAACATTATCACAAAGGCAATCGAGTTTGCGCAATTAACTCCCATCACTCCCGATGAAGCCGAGTTTAATCCCGTTAAGATAAATCCCGACAACTCAAAAATGCTGCGTTCAAATCTCGCCGAATGGATTGTCCGAGATTTCCTCCAAAACGGAATTGTCGCAGAAAAGATTAAGCAAACGGATTTCAGAAACCGCGGCTATTCAAACTGGAGCAAGACCGTTTCTCGCATTATACCCACGACAGACGGCGAAAGCTTTTTCTACCCCAAGCATTACCACACCTATCATCAATCAAATGATGAAATTCTTATCGGTCAAATTCACCGCTGCGTTGTTGCCGAAGCAATCACGTTTTTGAACAGCCTCGGGAAAACCGAAATCCCTATCCCGCAACATAATGCGTCAATGCTCGGGCATCTGTCGCAATATTCTTCGTTTGTCCAAAAGGTTTTGAACCTCGCATACGATGATAAGCGAATTCATTCTCTTCGTTCAATCTATGCGTGGTGCAGCGAATACAGCCGATTTTACAACCAGCCCGTCGGAACGAAAAGCTTTGAACTTGTGTGGGAAAGATGCCTTCGCTATGTTTTCGACAACGTTTCCGAGAACCGAATTAAAGGCGATTTCACCTTCGACAATCCTGTTTATCACATCGAAAAAAAAGCATATAAGCTTGAAAAGAGCAATGGTATTCCCGATATTATTTACATTGACGAAAACAAACCGGCAGATGAAAAAAACTATATGCTGCTTGACGCGAAATATTATCTCGGACAAATCAACAACGATAAAATAGAAGGCGTTCCGGCGTATCACGATGTTTCAAAGCAGCTTTACTATTATGATATTCTTTGCAGTTATGGGTTAAAAGCCGAGAATGGCGTAAATGCTTTTGTTATGCCTGTTCACAAGCTCAAAGACGACGGTGAAAGTATTCTCGATGGCAAAGAATGGTTCAAGTATATCGGCTATGTGGATTATGATGACGTACAGTCCTCAGAATTTTGCAAGAAATTCTGCCTAAGTCATCCCAAGGAAACCAACAAATACAAAGCAACCGTTCTTATCGTTCAGGTTGAGCCAAATCGTCTTTATGAAATGGCGTTGAAGCTGAGCGACAAGGAAAAGCTTGACAAAAAAGACGAGTTGTTTTTGGAGCTTAAGAAAAGAATGGACAAAATTTGCAGTAAAATAGCAGCAAGCCCTTCAGAGTAATTCTGCGGGCTTGCTTTATTTTACACAAAAAACCGCAGCCGAAACCGACTGCGGTGTATTTTTTGAAATCGCTCAATCCCCCGTTGACTCGCGCAAAATCAGGCTGTGCGGGAGCATATATGTAGAAGTGTCGGGCTCCTCGGATTTCATATTCGCGAGAAGCTTCTCCGCGACCGTCTTTCCCTGAAGATAGCACGGCTGGTCAACCGTCGAAAGCCGCGGTATAAACAAATGCGAATATACTATGTTGTCGAAACCAAAGAACAGAATATCCTTGCCGATTACGCAGCCGTGCTCGTGCGCGTAAACCATTGCGCCAAGTGAAATCGTGTCCGATATCGAGAAAATCGCGTCGGGCTTGCTGTCGAGCTTCATAAACTCCTCAAAGGCGCGCGAGCCCGTTTCAGTTGTATAATCACCGTAATAAACAAGCCGCTCGTCATAAGGAATCCCCGCCTTTTCGAGCGCAAGCCGATAGCCGTTTTCGCGGTCAACCGAGGATTGACTTCTGATTTTCGTTGTGATAAGACCTATTCGTTTTCTGCCCTTGCCGATAAGATAGCTTGTCGCGTCAAAGCCCGCGCGCTCGTTGTTAATCGTCACGCACAAAATGCCTTCCGTGTCAATCCGCTCAAGACAAACCGCAATCGCGTACTTTTTCGACAGGTCGAGGATTGTCTTACTGTCGATTTTCGGCGCAAGCAGCACCGCCCCGTCAACCGCCTTCGAGAACAGCATTCCCAAAAGGTGCATTTCGTGCTCGGGGTCGTTTCTTGTTGTTGCAATCAGCACGTCATAGCCCTGCGCAAAGCACGCGTCCTGCATTCCCCGAAGAACATCGTTGTAGAAACTCTCCTCGGTTGAGCCGATTATCGCGAGAATTCGCTTTGTTTCGCTCTTTCTCAGGTCGCGTCCAAGGAAATTCGGACTGTAACCCAGCTTCTCCACGGCGCGATTTACCGCGTGAACCGCCTCGTCGGACACGTTGCTTTTGTTGTTCAACACGCGCGAAACCGTTGCCACGGACACATTTGCCTCTCTGGCAACGTCTTTTATCGTTATGTTCACTCAACCACCCCACATTTTTCACGCCACGCAAGTTTTTGGCAAAATTTTGTTCTATATCAATATATTATCACTTTTTAAAATCGTTTTCAATAGGCATAATGCACAAATATTTCCTGAAAATGTTTACATAAACGCGAAAAACGCGCCCGAATTGAGCGAGGTTGTTTCTCCGCGAGAAGCGTTTTCGGGCAATTTCCGCAGCCGTTGCATTTTGTATAGCGCGGTCGGCGATTTGAGCAAAAAAACCGCGCCCGATTGAGCGCGGATTTCGTATTCAATAAATCACTCTCACTGCGCAAGAAGCGAATTCACTCGCACTGCGCGAGGACGGTTATGCACTTTCTCGGGCAAGCCGCCGCGCAAGCTCCGCAGCCGTTGCACTTCGAGTAATCGATTGTCGCGTGGTTGTC
>CAMEQX010000024.1 GCA_945933905.1 uncultured Clostridia bacterium | reverse complement strand
GGCTACAACTCCGCTAAGACCGGTATCGCGTTCGACGCTGAAACCGCAGGCTCCGGTATCACTCTTGCTAACGGCAAGACCTACAACACCGGCGACCTCAAGCCCACTTGGCAGGAGCTCGAAAAGCTTCTTAATGTAAAGTTTGAAAATCTTTATCAGGGCAACAACTCCACTAAGGAGTGGGATTACTGGAAAGAGCGTCTGAACGAGGTTGATATGGTAAGCGGTACTGCAAGCACCCTTACCGAGAACGGTACTGCGGGCAAGCTCGTAAACATCGCTGAGTACCTCGACAGTATGCCTAACTTCAAGGCTTACCTCGAGAAGAACCCCATCGTTCGCCTCTCCATCACCGGTTCTACCACCGGCGCATCCAAGGGCGCAATCTACTTCTCTCCGTACTTCGACGGTGTAAACGATATTGAGAAGATGCCCCTTATGAGAGTTGACTGGATTCAGAAGCTCCTTGACGGCGAGGGTGAGTTCACCGCTGCTGCAAGCGCAACAACCAAGGCTCCCGTTTACACTCCTTATATGCCTACTTCCGGCAAGGTTCAGGTTGACGTTGTAAAGAAGGACGGCTCCGGCGTTGAAAAGGTTACCAAGGACTACGACAAGGCTGGCAACATCGTTGCTAAGATGAACGAGAAGGGCGCTATGACCGGCGTTGAGGCTGTTAATATGCTCCGTAAGTACATCGACGAGGCTTATGGCAACTACTACGGAACCAACCGTTCCGACCTCTTCTGTGGTCAGAACGCTGCTTGGGACGCTGATGAGCTCGTTGCTCTCCTCCGCTGCGTAACCGCAAATGCTCAGACACTCAACGGTACCGATGAAATCAACGGTCTGTTCTCTCGTGAGGATGACAACAACCAGCGCCGTGTTGATTTGAACCGTTTCGCAGGTACACTCTTCGGTGTTCGCGGTCTTGAGTCCCGTCAGGATTACCTCTATGTAGGCAACGACAACAAGCTCCACGACGCTCGTCAGGAAGCTTCCACTTATGAAGCAATCCAGAAGATGAACGATATGGCTAAGGAAGGTCTTATCGCTAAGTCTTTCCTTGAAACCGCAAAGGTTAACTCCGGCAATCAGCTCGAAAAGGACCTCGGCTTCATGAGCTACGACTACAACCAGACTCAGACAATTAACAACGCGTCCAAGCTGCAGGAAGGCGAAAAGTACATGGCTGCTATGGTTCCTGTTGCTAGATGGAACGATGGTACCGGCGACAAGTATATGAGATTTACCGAGTCTTGGCGTTCTGTTAAGACCGATGGTTGGGCAATCTCCAAGGCTGGCGTCGGCGACGACAAGAACAAGCTCAACGCTGCTCTTTCTCTCATCGACTACGCTTACAGCCCCGAGGGACAGATTCTTATGTCCTATGGTCCTAAGGAGTTCATCAAGACCAAGGCTGACGGTTCTTATGAAACCTTCAACTTCAACGGCGAGCAGTGGCCCGTAATCGCAGAGGCAACCGAGAAGGAACTCTGGGAAAAGGCTAGCGGTAACTACACCAACTACGCTCGTATGTACCTCGGTTCTACCCTCAGCTTCGTAAAGAGCCAGGCATTTGAGTATCAGTGCACTCACGAAGTTGGTAAGGAAGGCGCAGGCTACATCTCCAACGCAATCGCTCTCGGCACTATCAAGCACCCTGAGCTTGCACTCGCTTCTAATCCTTGGTACACCTCCGTTCCTACCGTTCTTCCGAACTCTAAGGTAGAGAACGACCAGATTGCTACCTTCGCAGAGCTTTCTACAAAGGGCAAGTTCAGCCAGAGCAAGGGCGGCGAGAACATCTTCACCGATATCATCGCTAAGGGCTTCTCCGGCGAAGGCACTGCTTCTGCAGCCGACACTCTCAAGACTGTTTCTGAGACTTGGAAGGGCGCTCAGTACCTCCAGCTCAAGCAGCTCGCTTGACAAAGGCTTGTTGCCTACTTCCCGGATCTCAAAAGCTGATTTTAGCAGTCAAACGGCAGATTTCACTTAAAGGCAAACCAATCGAAAGCGGCGCGGCGCGGTAAACCGCGAGAACGGATACCGCGCGTGACGCGAGAATCCACATTATGTTGTTGTGAAGGGGAGAAATCCCTCCCCTTCCATCAATATAAAAAGGAAGGTCTTTATGTATAAAAAACAAATGAAATTTCAGAAGATAGTATGCTTCCTGATGCTCGCTGCATCGGCAGTCGTATTTATCTATTCTCTTGGTCTTTTGACCGATTTGTATGACAGTCTTTATCTCACTATGATGGACCCCGAGGATTTGTCCTATACTATGGTAGAGGGTTCTCAGATTTACTACGAAATGCAGGGCTATGACCCCGCAACAAACGATTTCACCAATCCTAATTTCAACGGTATTCTTACTATGGTTGGAATTGGTCTGATTTTGGTAAGTCTTGTTTTGTTTATTACCTGCACACACTCCCGCAGAAAGTATTACATCGGTAACTACATTGCTGTCGGATTGTCTGTGGCAAGCAGCATTGGTGCTTCGGTTTGGGGAATGGTAAACATTCTTGCATACAAACAGAAGTTCCTTCAGATTGACTTTGAAGCTCTCAAGGAATTCTCGGAGATGTGGAACACAACATACAGCGACTCAACCTTCTGGTTTGACGCAGCGTTTTTCGTGTTTGGTCTGCTTCTTATTGCGACTGTACTGCTTGTCGTTAATTTGGTTTTGAAAGTAATCGTGATGAAGGAAGAACAGCGTCTTTTGGGCAGCAGAAAGGATGTTAGAGCATGACAAACGCAAATAATATCGCGCTTATTAAGAAGGACCGCCTGCGTTTCACAAAAAACAAGCTCTCGTCCGGACTTGCTTTGCTTGCAATCGTGTTTAACGCGCTTTACTTCGTCGATGTTTATAGATCAGATGTCGGAAGCTATTTTTATAACTGGACAATCGGCGCTTCCGTTCTGTATAACCTCATCTTTATGCTCGCGGCGTTTCTTTCGTCCGAGGGCGTGAAGAACTACAAGCTCGGGTATTCCTACGTTCTTATGGCGCTCGGTCTGGGCGAGATTGTAAGAATTTTCTACATTCCGCTCAATGCAAGAAATACCACCGACCCTACCATCACCACCGACGCTTTAACCGAGCTCGTTGCAAAGGGTGAAACCGTTCCCACCGTTATGGGTGATTTCCAGTTCTTTTTCTGCACGGGATGCTTGGTTGCAGCCGCAGCGCTGTGCATTATCGCGGGCGTTGTTGCTATGATTAAAACCACGACTCTTATTAAATATCAGGCTGAGCTTGAAAAAAACGCAAGAGGGAGTAAATCATGAGTGATCTTAAATTACAGCATCTCGAAAAAATTTATGACAACAAGGTTCAGGCTGTTTACGATTTCAACCTGAACGTTAAAAACGGCGAGCTTATCGTTCTTGTCGGACCTTCCGGCTGCGGAAAGTCCACAACTCTGCGTATGGTTGCGGGACTTGAGGATATCTCAAACGGTAACCTCATCATCGATGGCAAGGACGTCACCAAAATGCCGCCCAAAGACCGCGATATCGCGATGGTTTTCCAGGACTACGCGCTGTACAACCACATGACAATCTACGAGAATATGGCGTTTTCGCTTATGCTCCGCAAGGAAAACAAGAACGAAATTCACCAGAAGGTTCTCGCTGCGGCGGATATTCTCGGTCTTAACGACCAGCTCAACAAGAAGCCCGACCAGCTTTCGGGCGGTCAGCGTCAGAGAGTTGCTATGGGACGCGCTATCGTTCGTACACCCAAGGTATTCTTGTTCGACGAGCCGCTTTCAAACCTTGACGCAAAGCTCCGCGGTGCAACCCGCCGTGAGATTTTGCTTCTCCACAAGCGTCTGAGAGCAACAATGCTTTACGTTACTCACGACCAGACCGAAGCTTTGACGCTTGCAGACAGAATTGTTTGTATGTCGATGGGTCACGTTCAGCAAATCGGTACGCCTCTTGAGCTTTACGATTCTCCCGCAAACCTCTTTGTTGCTACCTTTATCGGTCTGCCTCCCATGAATCTGTTTGATGTAACCGTTCAGGACGGCAAGCTTTTCTGCGACAGCTTTTCTGTTGACCTTTCCGCTGAGGAAAAGGCGCTTCTTGCAAAATATGAGGGCAAGACAATCGTTCTGGGCGTTCGTCCCGAGAACGTTGTTCAGGGCGGCAATATCGCAGTATCTGTGTTCTCAAACGAAAACCTCGGTATGACTACTCTCGTAAACGGCGTTGTCGGCAAACACAAGATTACCTGCAAGTTCCGCGAGTGGAGCAACTATAAGCCGGGTGATTCGGTAAACGTTTCCTTCACAAGAAAGCATTTCTTCGACAAGGAAACCACCGAAGCTATCAGTAGTAATATATAAGGAGAAGTCAGATGGGACAAAGTCAAGTATCCGCAAAACCCCAGAATAAGAAAGGGTTTAAGGAATTTGTTCGTAAATTCCTCGTTTCTATAAAGCGTCAGCCGCAGAATATCGCGATTTTTATTCTGCTTGTGGGATTTGTTTACTTCTCGCTGAACCTCACATCGATTTCCGACACAACCGCGCTTATCAATACCGCGAATATGGGACAATGTGAGTTCTGCATTATGCTGTTCTCAATTCTCTCGTTTGTTGTTTTTTTGAGAACCTTCCCGAAGCGTCAGAAGGTAAAAATTCCCATGCTTGCATTGACGTTTTTGTTCTTGGGCATAATTATTTTTATGGACGTTGTTTATCTCTCCAGAATAAACGAGGCGCTTACCCGTGAGGAAAACCGCATCATCATTGACTATGCGTCGGGTACAAACACGTTTATCGCAAACGCTTGGAGCACGCTGATTGTTTATTTGATTTTCGTGGGCGTGGTTGTTGTTCTTCTCGCAGCTCTCCCCGTTTACTCAAAGCTCCTCAAAAAAATCAACACGTCTATCGATATCGAGGGCAATACGAATATGACTGCTGTCGATATTGCGGGTGATGAATAAGAAAATTCTTGAAAAGCAGCATCAGCCGCAAAGGGTGTTGCTGCTTTCATTGCGAAAAGGGACATTTTGTTCCGGTTAGGATGTATTTAAATGGCAAAGGAAAACGAACAGCGCACCGAGAAGGAAACTCCGCTTCAAAATTACTACGACCTCAAAACCGACGCGGTTGACAGGCTGCTTAACGCGAAAAACGCGCCTCCCGTTCCCGAAAAGGAAATCCAAAAGTACAAGGGCGGCTGGAAGCGAACCATTCCGACTTGGGTGAAAATTGTCTTCGTGAAGTTTTGGTTTGGCGGAGCAATCTGCTATTTCTTCATTTGGGGACTCGGAATGTACCTCCAGAACCTCGACCTTTTGGCTGCGCTGGCAATCGGTCTTGGCGCTTGTACTGACCTTCTCGTCAACAATCTGCTCAAGTTCCTTGAGCCTGAAAAGCATGACTATGACAAGTGGATGATGGTGACGGTGAGGAAGTTTTGGTCGATTTTCCTAAACGTGCTGTACGCGGCGCTTTTGCTGTTCTTCATCGTCCAGACCTATGTGTTTATCAATCAAATGATAACCGGAACAGACGCTGCAAATGCGCAATCTGTTCCATTAGGAGTGGAACCCATTTTCTTCGGTCTGCTGTATATGGGCTATGATATGCTGTTTATTTTCATCAAGAATATGGTGAAAAAGGCGTTTCGCGACGCCGAGGCAAAGGTTTCAAATCAAAAGTAATTGAGGAGTTTAAATGATAAACGTATTGTATGTCGGTTCGGTTTCCGCTTGCTTTGAGCTGGAAAACAACCTTCCTTATTATAGTGAAAACGAATACACCGTGACGCTGGACGGCGCGGAGGTGCTGACGGCGAACACAAACGTCTTTTCGCTGTTTTCACTCGAGCCCGGCAAGGAGTACACGCTTTGCGTTTCGGGAAACGAGCCGATTAAGTTTACCACAAAAACCGAGGCTTGCGCGGTCAGCGTGAAGGATTTCGGAGCAGTGGGCGACGGACGTCACGACGATACCGCGGCTATTCAGACCGCCGTGAATTGTCTTCCTAAGGGCGCGCGGCTGTTCTTCCCCGAGGGCACCTACTTCTCGGGTTCAATCGCTTTGAAGAGCCACATTATTCTTCATTTCGCGGAGAACGCAACCTTGCTCGGAAGCGGCGACCCCGAAAAGTATCCCGTTATCCCCGGAGCAGTGAAGGACATTGTCACCGGTGAATTTGTACAGACGGGAACTTGGGAAGGAAATTCCGTTCCTATGCACAGAGCGCTTCTTTGCGCGGAATATGCGGAGGATATCACGATAATAGGTCCCGGCACCGTTGACGGCGACGCTCAGCATAGTCGCTGGTGGGTGAACGTGAAGGACAGAGAAATTGCAAGACCGCGTTTAATCTTCTTCAATCGCTGCAAGAACGTCACAATTCACGGAATTACCGCGCAGAATGCGGCTTCGTGGCAGCTTCACCCGTATTTCTCGGAGAATATCGATTTCTTCGATGTATCGGTGAACGCGCCCAAGGACAGTCCCAACACGGACGGTCTTGACCCCGAGGCTTGTGATAACGTGAACATCATCGGCTGCAAATTCAGCGTGGGTGATGACTGTATCGCGATAAAGTCGGGAAAAATTGACCTTGCAAAGATTTACGAGAAGCCCGCCGACCACCACACAATCCGCAACTGCCTTATGCAGTTCGGGCACGGCGCGCTGACGCTCGGAAGCGAGATTGCGGGCGGCGTGAAGAACCTCACGGTAAACCGCTGCGTGTTCAACAAAACCGACAGAGGCTTGCGTATCAAGACGCGCCGCGGCAGAGGAAAGCTCTGCGTAATTGACGGCGTGCTTTTCGAGAATATCAAGATGAACGGCGTTTTAAGTCCTATCACAATGAATATGTGGTACAACTGCTGCGACCCCGACCGTTTCTCCGAATACAACACCACCCGCGAGAAGCTCCCTGTTGACGACAGAACGCCATTCTTGGGCAAGTTCACGTTCAAGGATATGGTTTGCGAGAACTGCGAGGTGTGCGCTTGCTACTGCGACGGTCTTCCCGAAATGCCGATTGACGACATTACCGTGGAGAACATCAAGTTTACCTATGCTGAACAGGCAGAGCCAAACTTCCCCACAATGAAAAACAATAACACGAAGCTATGCAGGGCGGGAATGTATTTCGACAACGTAAACAAGCTCACCGTGAAGAACGTTGAAATTATCGGAAACGACGGCGAAGCGCTTATCGCAAAGAATGTCGGTTCCTTAATCAAGGAGTAAGAATGTACGAGAAAATTGACAGATATATCGATAAGCTGCTTGCGGGCTCAACCCCCGACGCGCCGCTCTGGAATATCGAGAGCATCAGACAAGGAAAAAAGCCGAGCTGGAACTACATCGACGGCTGTATGATAACCGCGCTTCTCTGCGCGAGTGAAATCACGGGTGAAGCGAAATACGCTGATTTTGCCGAGAAATTCATCGATTATTATGTTTTCGAGGACGGCACAATCCGTGGTTATTCAAAAGAAAAGTATAATCTCGATGATGTGAACGAGGGAAAGGTTCTCTTTGAGCTGTACGAGAAAACGGGCAAGGAAAAGTACAAAAAAGCGATTTTCCTGCTTGAAAGTCAGCTTGAGGAGCAGCCGCGCACAATCACGGGAAATTTTTGGCACAAGCAGATTTACCCGAACCAGATTTGGCTGGACGGGCTTTATATGGGACAGGTTTTCTCGACGCTGTTCAAGAAATATTTCGGGAACAAGGATTATTCCGATGTTGTAAACCAGTTCAAGAACGTCAGAAAGCTTATGTTTGACGAGGACAAAAAGCTTTATTATCACGGCTGCGACTGCTCGAAAACAGCTTTTTGGGCGGACAAGGAAACCGGTCGCTCGAAGAGTTTTTGGCTGAGGGCAATCGGTTGGTTTACCATTTCGCTTATCGATAATATCGATTACATCGATGACGAGGGCGCGAAAGCGGAGCTCGTGAAGATTTTTGCGGAGACGATTGACGGAATTTCGCAGTATGCGGACGCTGAAACGGGAATGTACTATCAGGTTGTTGACCAGGGCGGAAGAGAGGGAAATTACCTCGAAACCAGCGGCAGCTCAATGATTGCGTATGCGATGATGAAGGGCGCGCGGCTTGGGGTTATCGACAAAAAGTATGCCGAAATGGGCAGAAAAACCTTTGACGGCATCTGCAAAAAGTACCTCTCAATCAGCGAGGACGGCGACCTCAATCTCGGCGGAATTTGCCTTGTCGCAGGTCTTGGTCCCGAGGACAACAAGCGCCGCGACGGTACCTTCGAGTACTACATCTCCGAGCCTGTTGTCGAGAACGACGCAAAGGGTGTTGCGCCTTTTGTGCTGTGCTACACCGAGGTCAAGAGAATGGAAAAGGGCTGATTTTAGTGAGTGTATCGAAAAAAATCATCATAAGCACGATTTTATCGGCGGTCGTGATGTTCGGGTTTTCTGCACTGATACTGAACCCTTCTGCAAATGACGCGAATGTTTATTTGTTTTGCGGGATTGTTTGGCTGCTGATGATTAATGCAATATATCCTCTGTTTATGGTGTTCATCGGCATTTTCATCGGCGGACAATTCAACAAGCTGTGGTTTGTCCCGATAATTCCTGCGGCATTATTCACGGCGGCAATGTGGGTTTCCTCAAATATCAGTCCGGAAATTATGATGTATCCGCTCGGTTATCTTGTTATCGGAGAAATCGCGGCTCTGCTCACGTTTCTTGTGAAAGAACAAAAGCTAAAGAACAAAGGAAAAGACAATGGTTAGGATTAAAATTGCGTATATCGGCGGCGGCTCGAAGGCTTGGGCACGCGTTTTTATGAACGATTTGGCGCTCGCGGACGGGCTTTGCGGCGAGATTGCGCTGTACGATATCGATATCCCCGCGGCTGAAAGAAACCGCAAAATCGGCGAGAAAATCAACGCTTCGCCGAATACCGTTTCAAAGTGGGATTACAAGGTTTACTCGGATTTGGGCGAGGCGCTTGACGGCGCGGATTTCGTGGCTTGCTCGATTTTGCCGGGCACGTTCGACGAAATGGCGGCGGACGTTCATCTTCCCGAGAAATATGGGATTTTCCAATCGGTCGGCGATACCGTAGGACCGGGCGGCGTTCTTCGCGCAATGAGAACCGTTCCCATTTACGAGGGCTTCGCGCGGGCAATCAAGGAGCACTGCCCGAACGCGTGGGTTATAAACCTCACAAACCCGATGACCGCGTGTACCAAAACGCTGTACGACGTTTTCCCCGAAATCAAGGCGTTTGGTTGCTGTCACGAGGTCTTTCACGCTCAGGAATTTCTCTGCTGCGCGGCGGCAGAGCTGTTCGGAGTGCCGAAGCCGACGCGTCACCAAATGAAAATCGACGCGTGCGGTATCAACCACTTCACTTGGATTACCGAAGCAAATTTCGAGGGCAGAGATATGCTCAAGGCACTGCCCGATTTTATAGAAAAATTCTACGACGAGGGCTATTGCGAGCAAATCGGCTTCAAACCGCAGGATTTCCGCGGCGACAACCCGTTCCTCTACGGAAACAAGGTCAAGATGGACCTGTTTATGCGGTTCGGCGTGCTGGCGGCTGCGGGCGACAGGCACCTTGTCGAGTTTATGAACAATTCTTGGTATCTCGACAACGAGAGTTCCCCTGAAAAATGGCTCTATCACCTCACAAAAGTTGATTATCGCAAGAAGGATATGATAGAAAAAATCGCGCAGTCCGAGAGGATTGCAAGCGGCGAGGAGCAAATCGAGGTCAAAAAGAGCGACGAGGAAGTCGTGGAGCTGATGAAGGCGCTGCTCGGGATTATTCCGCCGATTGTTTCTAACGCGAATATGCCGAACGTTGGGCAGATGCGCGATATGCCGCTTGGGGCGGTTGTGGAAACGAACTGCGTGTTCTCGCAAAACAGCGTAAAGCCCATCACCGCAAAGCCGCTTCCCGCAAACGTAAGCGCGCTTGTTCTGCGGAACTGCCTCAATATCGAGAATATGTACAGCGGTATCAAGCACCGCGATTTCCGCGAGATTTTCGAGGCGTTTGTCAATCAGCCGCTTTGCTCAAAAATCAGCGTTCCTGACGCGTCGCGGCTGTTTATCGAAATGGTAAAGGCAACGGGCGATTACCTCAAAGAATACTTCCCGCCCATTGATTTAGGCATATGATTGACGCATTCATTTTTGCCGCAAACGCGGTTTTGCCGATTGTGCTGCTGATTGCGCTCGGTTATATCCTCAAAAGAACGGGCTTCATCAAAAGAGAGTTCTTCGACGTCGGAAACAAGCTCACGTTCAGAGTTTTGCTCCCCGCGATGCTGTTTTACAACGTCTATAACATCAAAAGTCTGCGCGAGGTCAACATCTATTTCGTGCTGTACGGGCTGATTGCGGTTGTCGCGATTTTCTTCGTTGCAATCGGCGTTGTGTGCGCGTTCACCAAGGACTCGGGCAAGCGCGGCGCGTTAATCCAAGCAGTTTTCCGCTCGAATTACGCGATAATCGGGCTTCCGCTCGCGGAGTCGCTTTTCGGGAGCGCGGGTGCCGCCGCAGCGGGCGTTATGAGCGCATTTTGCGTGCCGCTGTTCAACATTTTGGGCGTGGTCACGCTGTCGATTT
>CAMEQX010000023.1 GCA_945933905.1 uncultured Clostridia bacterium | reverse complement strand
GCCTTCGCGAAACGGGCGACACGTTTATGCCGATGATGGCGGGCGTGGCGTCGGTTGCGGTGGACGTTGTGTTCAACTACCTGCTGATTTTCGGCAATTTCGGCTT
The DNA here is from genome assembly GCA_945933905.1 of uncultured Clostridia bacterium. Taxonomy (GTDB): domain Bacteria; phylum Bacillota; class Clostridia; order Oscillospirales; family Ruminococcaceae; genus CAG-115. The sequence continues at coordinate 10,526 of CAMEQX010000023.1, read as the reverse complement.
CGCGCGGCTTGGCGTAAGCGGCGCGGCAATCGCTACGGTTATCGCGAGATTTGTCGAAATGGCGATTGTGATTTCGGTAACCTTTGCTAAGCGCAAAAAATACACCTTCCTGAAGGGCGTTTACAAGACGCTGCTTGTTCCCCGAGCGGTTTCGGCAAAAATCATCAAAAAGGGCTTGCCGATTTTCTTCAACGAGTTTCTCTGGGCGGCGGGAATTGCCACGATAACGCAGACCTATTCCACGCTGGGACTTGACATAGTCGCGGGACTGAACATCTCGAACACCCTATGCAATTTGCTGAACGTTGTGTTTGTGGCGATGGGAAACGCGGTTGGAATTGTCATCGGGCAGATGCTCGGCGCGTCGGAGTACGACAAAGCGAAGAAAAGCTCGCTGAAGCTTGCGGCGTTCACAGGGGTGATGTGCGTTGTGCTCACGGCAATTCTTGTCGGAGTTTCGGGCGTTTTCCCGAATTTGTACAACACAACCGAAGAAATAAAGCGCCTCGGGCAGTGGTTTATCATCGTAACCGCGCTGTTTTTCCCCGTTCAAGGCTACCTCAACGCGCTTTATTTCACAATGCGCTCGGGCGGAAAAACCTTCATCACGTTCCTTTTCGACAGCGTTTTCAGCTGGGTTGTGACAATCCCGCTCACGCTTTTGCTCTGCTCCTTCTCGGGCTTGCCTGTAATCGCAATCTACGCGTGCGTTCAAGCCGCCGATATCATTAAAATCATCATCGGCTTTATTATGGTGAAAAAAGGTCTTTGGGTGAGCAACATTGTCGAGGAGTCGCAATAAAAAATATTTCACAAGCGGAAGGCAAATATTTATACTTTCTTTAAAATATATGTCAAATAATTCAAAATCAGTTGACTTTTTTATGGAAATCTGTTATAATTAACAATAGAGTATTATGCTTTCGGAAAGGAGGACGCAGTATGCGAAATTTTTCATTTGATATTGCGGCAATTTTCATATTGTTAGTGCTGCTGTTCTCCATAATTTTCCGCAAGGCAACCACGGGCAGAACCAATAAAATGTTTCTCAGCTCGCTTTTCACCTGCCTTATAAGCGCGATGTTTGAAATAGCGTCAACTATTCTTGACGCAAACTGCAAGGAATTTGTCGAAGCGATATATTTCACGCACACGGGCTATCTCACGTTCCACACATTCCAAGCGGTGATTTATCTGCTATTTGTCATAAGCCTGCTTGATTTGTGGCACAAACTAAGAGGGCGAATTCTGCTGACAATAGCGCTTGCTCTGCCTTATGCGGTGACGTTTGTTCTGACGGTGACGAGCGCGTTCACGGGGCTTGTTTTCAGCGCGGAAAACGGTATTTACACGCACGGTCCGCTGTTTAACATACTATACCTCTGCGTTGTCGTTTATATTTTGGCGACGGGATTTGTCGTGCTGAAAAACCGAAAGCTGCTTTCGGCGTCGAAGATTATGGGCTTGCTGATGATGGCAATTTTGTGCCTTGCCGCAGCCGTGCTTCATATGTTCTTCCCGCAGCAGCTTCTCGAGAACTTTGCCGTTTCGCTCAGCTTATTTGTGGCGAGTATCACCGTCCAGCGCCCCGAGGAGCTTCTCGACACGGAAACGGGGCTTTACAAGCACTCGGCTTACGGTCACGACGCGAAGAATTCCTTCATAATCGGAAAGCACTGGCACGTCATTATGCTGAATATCGCGAATTATACGTCCATTTCCTCGATGCTTGGATATGAGCAGCGCGTTGAGGTACTGAAAATCACCGCGGACAAAATCCGCTCGCTCAACAAAAATCTCGGATACAAGGGGAAGATGTATTATCTTGACCGCGGGCGTTTTCGGATTGTTTTTGACGACAAGGAGCGCACGCTTGCCGAAACTTTCGCTACGCTAACAAACAACGAGCTCAAGATGAAATTTCGGCACAAGGGCTTTGATATCACGCTTGCTCCGATGATAGTGCTTGCGCGCTGTCCCGAGGAAATCGAGAGCTTCAAGTCGCTGATGGCGTTCGGGCTGGATTTCCACGAGAAAAATCCATACACCGGGCGGGTTATTCAGGCGCCCGAGATTTATCACCCCGACGATTTCGAGGTCAAAAACAACATCAACAAAATCATCGAAAGAGCGCTTGAAAACCGCAGTTTTCAGGTTTATTACCAGCCGATTTATTCGGTTGAACAGGGAAGATTTGTCTCCGCGGAGGCGCTTTTGCGGCTGTTTGACGACGAGCACGGCTTCATTTCACCCGAGCTTCTGATAACCGCCGCCGAAAAAAGCGGCGCAATCCACAAAATCGGCGAGCTTGTTTTCGAGGAAGTTTGCAAGTTCGTTTCAAGCAGCGATTACAAGCAACTCGGGCTTGATTACATCGAGGTAAATCTGTCGGTTGCGCAGTGTATGCACGGCGACCTTGCCGACAAAATCCTCAACATAATGCGCGAATACAACGTTTCGCCGCGCTCCATCAACCTTGAGATAACCGAAACCGCCGCTTCTTTCAGCCAGCGCGTGATGACGGACAACCTCAACAAGCTTTTGCGTGCGGGAATTGAGTTTTCGCTCGACGACTTCGGCACGGGCTATTCAAATATGAAGCGCGTGGTGTCGCTTCCGCTGAAAATCGTGAAGCTGGACAAGTCGTTTGTTGACGAAAAGGAGAACCCGAAAATGTGGATTTTCCTGCAAAATACCGTCAAAATGCTCAAGGATATGAATATGGAAATCGTGGTTGAGGGCATTGAAACGAAGGAAATGCTTGACGCTTTCGCAAATCTGAAATGCGATTTCATTCAGGGATATTATTTCTCGAAGGCGATTTCCAAGAACGATTTTGTGAATTATATCAAAGACTCGCAGCAAAAAGTTGTGCAAAACGCAGAATAATTTCACCGCTCGCGGAAAAAATACCGTGAGCGATGATTTTTAGGAGGAATTTTTATGTGTACAGCCGCCGCATATCTTGCGCAAAAGGACAGACTTTTTTTCGGGAGAACGCTGGATTATGAGTTTTCCTACGGCGAGAGCATCGTGGTTATGCCGCGGAATTTCCCGCTTAATTTCCGCCGCGCAGACTCGATGAGCAATCACTATGCGCTTGTCGGAACAGCGCACGTTGCGGGGGGATTTCCGCTGATTTATGACGCGGTGAACGAAAAGGGGCTGGCGATGGCAGGGCTGAATTTCGTCGGAAACGCGGTTTATCGCGACAATGCCTCGGAGAAAATTAACCTCGCCACATTCGAGTTTATCCCGTATTTGCTCGGGAAATGCGCAAATCTTGACGAAGCGCGCGAGCTTCTCACGAAAATCAACCTTACAAACGAAGCTTTCTCGGAGCAAATGCCGATTGCGCGGCTGCACTGGATAATCGCGGACAAAAGCGGGACGATTGTTGTGGAGAGCGTCGAGAGCGGATTTTTCGTTTATGACAACCCTGTCGGCGTTATGGCGAACAACCCGCCCTTCCCGCAGCAGCTCACAAATCTCGCGAATTACGTCAACCTCTCGCCGAAGGAGCCGCAAAACCGCTTCTGCGCGGACTTGCCGATTTCGCTTTACAGCAGGGGAATGGGCGCAATCGGGCTTCCCGGGGACTTGTCCTCGGAGTCGCGTTTTGTGCGCGCGGCGTTCGTGCTGAACAACTCAAAGCTCGACAATCCCGACAACGCCCTCTCGCAGTTTTTCCACATTCTCGGTGCGGTTGACCAGCAAAGAGGCTGCTGCGAGCTTGCTGATGGAAAGCACGAAATCACGATTTACACAAGCTGCGCCGACTGCTCTCGCGGAATTTACCACTACACGACCTACAACAATCATCAAATCTGCGCGGTTGATATGAACCGCGAAAACCTCAATTCCGCAGAGCTTGTGGTTTATCCGATGCTTGAAAAGGAGCAGATTTGTTATCAGAACTAATTATCTCCGCTAATCAAAATTGCACAAAAACAACGCCGTGTTCCCGAAGAACGCGGCGCGTTTTATTATACAAAAGTCTGCTTGTTAAAACAGGTAAGGCGAGGGATTGACCTTGTGACCGTTTTTATGAACCTCGATGTGCAGATGATTTCCGTAAGAACGTCCCGTTGACCCGACAAACGCAAGGTTTTCACCCGCGGTAACGCGCTGCCCGACGTATATATCGGCAATCGCGCTGCAATGCGCATAATAGGTCTGCAAGCCGTTATCGTGCGTGACAACGACAAGGTTTCCGTAGCCGCCGTTGCAAGTGAGATAATTTGCGTTCTCCTCGTAGTAAATCGTTGTGACAACGCCGCTGTCAACCGCGAAAATCGGCGTTCCGTAGGGCGCCAGAATATCCTGCCCCGTGTGACCGGCGTATTCTCCCCAGCCATAGCCGATTTTGCCCGTGCCCGCGGGGAGCGGCCAGATAAACTTGCCCGCCTCGGTTGTTGTGGCGTTTGCGGAGATTGTCGGGCGGTCCATCGTACCCTTTGCGATAATGCGGGTAACGGGCGCTTTGAGGGTAACTCTCGAAAGCACGCTTCTTGCGACCTCAACTCCGTTGATATAAGAAACATTCGCGACAACCGCGCTGTCGCCGTTCACACCGGGTACGGTAATCAGATTATCTCCCTTAAAGCGCTTGTTTGTGGTGATGTACTCCGTATCGTAGGGGATAATCTCGTTATAATGCTCCTCGCGCGTGATGATGACGTTGAGATAAGGCTCGTCCTGCGTTATCATAAACTTATCGCCGACAAAAATCTTTGTCTTGTCGCTGAAACCGGGGTTAAGCCGCGCAAGCTCGTCATAATCAAGCCCTGTCTTTGAAACGATTGTGGAAGGCGAGTCGCCCTCAACCGCCGTATAATACGCGGCAACCGTCCTGTTTGATGTGAGCAGGGAAATCAGCGAATTCTCGTTGACAAAGCTCTCGGACAGATAAAGTCCCGGCACAAACTCGATATCCTTCTCAAAAACGACGCTTTCCTTGGGGTTATCCGTGCGATAGTTGTTGAGAAGTCCCTCGAGAGCCTCCTCGGTTTTCTTGTTGTCATAGAGCGTGCCGTAATAGCTGTCGCCGATATAAACGCCATAGCCCTTTTCAATCTGCTTGTCCAACAGCTGAAGCATACGGTCGGTAACCTGATAGGTTGAAAGCGTCGAGCCATAGCCCACCATATCCACCTCAAACGTGTGCGTAAACGTCACGACGTCCGTGGAAGCGCCCGTGTAGTTTATACGCTCCTGAAGCATTTGCTCCGCGTCGGTATAAACGGTTTCATCGTCAACATATCCGACAAAATTCCCGTTAACCGTGAGCTTCAGCGCGTAGGTCTGGCTTGTCGCATAGGTGATGATATTGAACAGGAAAAAGCAGGAAACCACGGGCAGCGCGTAGTTAAACAGCGTAACCGCAAGTCCGCGTTTTCCGAAAATTGCTCTTCCGAGAAACCGCATAAAAGCGCCGAAGCTTGCTTTTGAGCCGTCCTCGCGCTTTTTTCGGGAGATTTCCGCGCTTCCCACCTTAAAAGCCTTGATATAGCGCACAAACGGCGCGGAGATTACGTTCCACACCTTTTTGAAAAATCTCACGAGATGCTTTTTCACGCGGTCAAAGCAGCGAAGAATTGCCGCGATTATGTACAAAATTCCGTGAACAAACAGCGTCACAAGCTTCATCAGCGCCAAAAAAAGCATTTCTCCCGCAGCGGAGATGAAATTATACAGCTTGTTGCCGAATGCTTGAAGCCACGTTTTATTTTCAGTCGATTTCTCGGCGTTTTTATCCAAATTATCCTCGGGTAAACTCAACCTTCTGCCTCCTTTTTGGCAAGTGTATCGGGATAATATTTTCCTCAATTATGTTTATCTTTAACAAACGGATTTTCCGCATTTTCTATTATAACAGATTTGTAACTGTTTTGCAACCTTTTTGTAACTATTTTGTAACTTTTTCGCGATTTTCATTCAATTTTCACAAAAACATAGGGGCAGAAAACCCTGCCCCTAAAATAGATTGAAATAGAACGACAGTCTGAAAATAGCTTTGTAAAGCGAAATTACTCAGCGAATTCGCTCTCAACGAGCTTTACGAGACCGTCAACAGCGAGCTGCTCATCGGAACCGTCAGCGATGATGCGGATTTTAGCGCCGCCTACGATACCGAGCGAAAGAATGCCGAGCAGAGACTTTGCGTTAACTCTGCGCTCTTCCTTCTCAACCCAAATAGAAGACTTATACTCGTTTGCCTTCTGGATAAAGAATGTAGCGGGTCTAGCGTGTAAACCAACCTGATTTTTTACTTCAATGTCTTTCATGCACATAACAATAACCTCCAAAAAATTCGTGTTTGTCAGCAGTAACCTTCGATAATCCTTTGCTCTGCTTTTGGAACGCGTTTCGCCGTTTTTTCGGACTTTTCTCTTTCATCCGTACGTTTTCGTCGAACTCTGCCTTCCAAATATAAGTATATCCAAAATATTCAATTTAGTCAACAGAGATTTTGAAATTTTCCGAGATATTTCTCGAATTTCAGTTTTTTTACTTATATTTGTACAATTAAATCGTTTATACTTGTGGATTTTGCACAATAAATTTTCAACAAGATATTCAACATAAACATCAGTTTTCAACAGTTTGAACCCGATGAAAAATCACAAAATCTTCTCGAGAGTGGTTTTCTGAACGGAAAGACCGAGGCTTGAGTAGAACTTCATCGCGCTTTCGTTGCACTCCCACACATTCAGCGTGACGTTGTGGCAGGCGTTTTCCCGCGCGTAATCCAGCACATATTTATATAGCGCCGTTCCGATATGCTCGTGGCGGCGGTTTTGGTCAACGCAGAGGTCATCGATGTAAAGCGTGGTGAATTTTTCAAGAGAGTTGTCGTCGTGCCGCTGAAAAACGCAAAACGCATAGCCTTCTACTCTCCCGTCAATCACCGCCGTGAAAATCGGTCGTTCATTGTCCGCAATAATCACGCGCAGCTCGTCCTCGGTGTACTTTTTTGAACCGCGCCGAAAGATGTCGGGGCGCCTGTCCGAATGAACCTTGTGAACCTGTAAAAGCAAGTCCGAAATCCTCGGAATATCCTCAAAATTCGCTCGTCTAATCTCCATTTTAGTCCTCAATCGTGTATTTTTCCTCGCCGACAGAAATACTCGTTCCCGTGAAAATCGGCGCGGCGCTGCCCGAAGAAACGGTTTTCTCCGTGCCGTTCGGGAGAACGCAGCTCCAGTCGCTCTCGGTGAGGTTTTTCAGCCCCCAGAGCGCCGGATTTTTCTTGTTGCGGACAACCTCCGCGCGCACCCTCACATCCTCGTCAAACACCCGCGCTCCGTCAAACAGCAGCACTCTGCTCTTCTCGCCGACAAGCGAAAGCGGCTTCGCGTAGTGCGTCCCGCACGGGCAAATCAGCTTTCCGTCCTCGTCCGTTTGCATCGCGGGCAGGAAGTTCTGTATCCCGCAAGGGCAAGCCGTGATGTCGCCGCGCAGCCGTTTGAGCAAATCCAGCCATTGCTTCTCGATAAGTCGCTTCTGCGGCTCGTTTAAGCCCACGGTGAACGAAAATTCAAACGCTTCTCTTATGTAATCGGGCATAATCTGCCAGAATTTGATGATATTGTTGTGTACGCCGCGCACGGGACGGTTGCTGTCGTCGTCGGGGTCATAGACGAAAAGCGGCTCGAAACCGTAATGACGGCGCTCGGCTCCCTCCGTCAGACAAACGCTTTTCAGCACTTTGCTGCCCTCGAGCGGGTCGCCGCGCAGCAGCAGCCTGAACAGCACCACCGCGAGCGAATATCTGTCCGTGAACTTGTCGGGCGCCTTCTCCCCGCGGACAATCTCGGGCGCCATATAGCCGGGTTTTCCCGCAATTCCGAGGTGTTCGCCGTAGGGCGCGATGTTGTCGCAGTCGCAGATAAGAACATCTCCGTCTGTTGCGCGAATGAAAAAACCGCCGTCATTCAAGTCCTGATAACTCTTTCCGCTGTTGTGGAGCGCACGGAAAGCCGACGTTATCTTAATCGCGGAATTCACCACGGAATACAGCCCCGACAGCTTCACGCGCGCGTTCAGCACATCGGAAAACGGCTTGTATTCCTCGGGAACAAGCTCCATCAGAAAACCGAAGCTCCCGTCGATTTTCTCGGTGAGATACAGCGGCATTACGAACGCGTCGTCGATTTTGTCCTCGGTGAGACGGCTCAAATTCTCGCGGAAAATCTCGGGACTGCGAAGCTTGTTCGCGAAGTACATTTTGAGCGCGTACTCCTTCCCGCCGAATTCCGCTTTATAAACCGTGCCTTGACCGCCCGAGCCGAGAACGCTCAGAATTTTCGCCGAGCCGCCAAGCTCCAGAGCAACGCTGTCGCCTATCTTCAACATAAAAACACCACCTGAAAATTACTGAAATCAGAACCCGCCGCCCGAAAGGGACTCGAAATTCTCCTCGGCAGAGGTCTCCGCAGCGTTTCCGCACCACTCGCAGACGGTTTCGTTTTCACCGTTCCAGCAGGTTGTTTTCCCGCACTCGCTGCACTGGAAAAAGCCCTTCGCGCTGCAATACGGGCAAGACGGATATTCGGTTGTCACATAGACGTTTCCCGAGATTTCCGTATCGCCGAATTTCTCGCGGGAAGCCGTGTGCTCGGACACCTTGAATGCCCAAGTCGCGTACCAAGCCTCGTCCTCGCGCTGCTCTGCGCGAATTCCGAAAAGCCCGTGAGTTTCCTTGCATTTCGTCAAAATAACTGCTGCTTTCATAGTTTTTCCTCCGTATTTCAGTTTGTTATATTCTCATTTTCCGATTTCGCGCTTGTTTTACCCGCGGGCAGCGCGCCTTTCGGACAGGCTTTTATACACTCCATACACAAGATACATTCCGTGCTGTTTTCGCGTTTCCGGGAATTGTCGGTGATTTTCACGTTCATCGGGCACACCTTCTCGCACTTCCCGCAGGAAACGCACTTGCTCTTGTCGCATTTTATCCTCAGCAGCGAGAAGTAGCTCATCGGTTTCAGGAAAACGGTTATCGGGCAGACGTACTTGCAGAAAGCGCGGTTGTCCTTGAACACAAACGCGAGGATAATCCCGCTTGCATAGTACAGGATATTGCCGATAAGGAAGCTCCAGAACATAATTTTCTCGAGATTTCCAACGTGCGTTAAAAACAGGCACGCGACAAAAATCAGCGATACGGCAAAGGTTATGTATCGGATAAAACCGAGCTTTTTTCGCGGCGCTTTCGGGGTTTTGTAGGGGAGAAAGTCCATCACCATCGCCGTCCAGCAGGCAAATCCGCACCAGCCGCGCCCGAAAAGCAGCGGTCCCGCAATCTTCGCGACTGCGTAGTGAATGGTAGCCGCCTCGAAAACTCCGGTGAAAAGGTTGTACCAAAAGCCTTCAATCTGCATATTTTCGTTGCTGATAAGCCCGAGATAAATCAGCATATAAAGCCCCACAAGGAGCTGCGTGACGTGCCGCGCGTACTTGAATTCGCGAATAAACAGGAAAATCCCCAGCGCGATTGAGCATCCGATATAGCTGAAGTTGAAGAGATAGAAAATCTTGTCGTTGACCAGCCACAGCACGACCGCTATCGTCTCAAAAACAGCAAGCATTATTATCGGTAAAAGGTACTTTTTCAGTGTTTTCATATTGTACCTATTTCAGCTTTTTAAGAATTTTCTCCGCGTCCTCGTGACCGTTTTCAACGGCCCTTGCGAAATACTCTTTAGCGGTTTTGACGTCCTTTTGAACGTAAACGCCCTTGAGATACATCACGCCGAGGTTGTATTGCGCAATCGGGGAATTGAGGTCGGCGGCGCGTGAAAACCAGCGGAAAGCTTCGGCGGGGTCTTTTGCGGTGCCGCTTCCCGTGTAAAGACACTTTCCGTAGGAACACATCGCGCGGATATGTCCCGCCTCGGCAGCACGCTTGTAGAACATCGCGGAACCCTCAAAATCCTTATCCGCAAGACACCGCCGCGCGCTTTGATAGAGCTCCTCGCCGTCGTCACGGATAGGCTCGGGCGGCTCTGCGGCGGGTTCCTCGAAGATTTTTCGGTTCGCTTTGAATTTCCGCCACTTTTCCGCGAGAGTTCTGTCCGCGGCAACGTGAACGCGGTTTTCATAGCACAGCGAAACCATATTTATCGCATTGTCGCAGCCTTTTTTCGCTGCGTTTAAAAAGCACTCGAAAGCCTTGTTTTCGTCAATTTTACAGGCGATACCCTCGGCGTAAAAATACCCGACCATATACTCCGCCTCGGCGACGCCGTTTTCCATTCCGCGAACAAACCACTCTCGCGCCTGTTCAACGTCCTGAATACCGCCGCGCCCCTCGAGCCGATAGCTGCCCATATAGCACTGCGCCTCGCCGTAATCCTGAAGCGCGGCTCTTTCAAACCAGTAAAGCGCCTTTTCGTACTCGTGGATACGGTCAAAATGCCGCCCGAGCGAATACTGCTCAGCAGCCTCGGTGATATTTTTCTTAGCCTCGGTTTCGGAAGCGGGTTGAATTTCGCTTTTCTTGAACGAGATTTCGCAGCCGA
>CAMEQX010000022.1 GCA_945933905.1 uncultured Clostridia bacterium | reverse complement strand
GTGAACGGAATTCTCATTCTCCCCGAGGACGCTCCCGTCGGCGAAGATATCGTGAAATATCTCGGCTTGGACGACTACGTTTTCGATATCTCGATTACCGCAAACCGTCCCGATTGTCAGTCGGTTGTCGGTATCGCACGCGAGGTTGCGGCGTTCCTCAAAAAGCCGCTCAAGGAGCCGGATTACAGCTTCACCACAACCGAAAAAACTCACGGCGATATCTCGATTGAGGTTATCGACAAGGACCTCTGCCCGCGCTATCTCGGTCACTACATTTATGATGTACAGCACTTTGAGAGCCCGCAGTGGATGAAGCGCAGACTTGCCGTGTGCGGTTTCGGCGCGATTGACGCGATTGTTGATATCACAAACTATGTTCTCTTGGAAATCGGTCAGCCTATGCACGCGTTTGATTTGGACACCCTTGACGGCAAATCTATCGTGGTAAGACGCGCGAAAAACGGCGAGAAAATCACAACTCTTGATGAAAAAGAGCGCACTTTAACAAGCGAAAATCTGCTTATCTGCGACAAGGTGAAGGGCGTTGGACTTGCGGGAATTATGGGCGGATTGAACTCCGAAATCAAGCCCGCTACAAGCGAAATTCTCCTCGAAGCCGCGAAATTCCGCCGCGATAACGTCAGAAAAACCTCGCGCGCGCTCGGTCTGCACACCGACGCTGCGGCGCGTTTTGAGAAGGGCGTTGACGAATACGGCGTTGAAATGGGTATGGCGAGAGCGCTCAATCTTGTCGAGAAGCTCGGCGTGGCAAAAATCAGCTCCTCGCACTTTGACGTTTCCGCGGGCGAAAACACCTCTCCGAGAACCTTTGACGTCACCGTTGAAAAGGTGAACTCTGTGCTCGGAATTGAAGTACCGCAAAGCGAAATCGTGAGCATTCTGAAAGCGCTGGCATTCGGTGTTTCCGAGAACGGCTCGACGCTCACCGTCACCGTTCCCCGCTACCGCGAAGATGTCGAGAATTATCAAGATATCGCGGAGGAAGTCATCAGAGAATACGGCTACGACCACGTTATCCCGACCTTCCTCAAGACAGCCGAGGTTACGGGCGGCGGCTTGAATTTCCTTCAGCACAAGGAGCTTGCTGCGAAGAAATTCTTCTGCTCGTGCGGATTTTACGAGATTCAGACGCTTGCGATGTACTCGAAGCGCGAGCTTGATATGATTTTGCTTCCCGAAAACGCGCCCGAGAGAAAGGTAATCGAGCTGCTCAATCCGATTACCGACAACCTCTCGATTATGCGCACGGTTATGAGCCCTTGTATGATTAACGTCATCGCGGATAACGTCAAAAACGACCGCTCCGAAGGACGTTTCTTTGAACTCGCGAACATCTATCTGCCGAAAAATCTCCCGCTCACCGAGGCTCCCGAGGAGCGCAAAATCCTCTGCTTAGGCGCGTTTGGTGCAAACGAGAGCTTCTTCACGGTCAAGGCTGAAATCGAGGCGTTCGCGGCGGCAAACGGTCTTGAGCTGCGGTTTGAGCGCGGCGAGAGATGCTGGCTGCATCCGGGTATTACCGCGGAAATATTCTGCGAGGGCAAGAGTATCGGCGTGCTCGGAAAGCTGAGGTACGAGGTTATCGACAACCTCAACGTTGCCGAGGGCAAGAAGTCCGATTTGAACATCATTCTCGCGGAGCTTGATTACAGCGCAATTCAAAGCCTCTACAAGCAGGAAATCAAGTACACTCCCGCAAGCAATTTCGCGAAAATCAAGCGCGATTTGTCGGTTACTCTCAACAAGAAAACACTCTGCGTTGAGGTTGAGGACGAAATCAAGGCGGCAAGCGACAAGGTTTGCGAGGTTGTTTTGTTCGACCATTATGAAAGCGAGAAACTCGGCTTCGGCAAGAAGAGTCTGTCGTTCTCGATAACCTTCGCGGACAACGCCGATGTCACCGACGAGCAGGCTGACGCGGAAATGGAGAAAATCACCGCGCGTCTGTCCGAAAAGCTCGGCGCGGCGAGAAGATAATTCAGTTTAACAAAATTCTCCTTGACGGTTGATATGTCAAGGAGATTTTGTATAAAAGGAGACAAAAATGTACGAAACAACACTTTACACTCCCGAAAATCCGCTTTCCGACGCGCTTTTTTCGGAGCTGTTTTCGATACTCGAATACTCGTTTCCCGAGGACGAACGGCGGGATTTTTCCGACCAGTTTGAAAAATCGAAATGTCAGGAATTTTGCACAATGACGCTCTCGGAGAACGGGAAAGTTCTCGGATTTCTGAATTTTTGGGAGCTTTCTGACTTTGTTTATCTCGAGCACTTTGCCGTTGACAAAAATCTTCGCGGGAAAGGGCTCGGCTCGGAGCTTATCCGAAAGCTCAGCGAGATTTGCGCGGGAAAAACGATTGTGCTTGAAGCAGAGCCACCCGAGCTGAACGAGTTTTCGGCGCGGAGGATTGAGTTTTACAGGCGGCTGGGATTTCACACGAACCCGTTCCCCTACAAGCAGCCGCCCTATCGCGCCGGCAGCGAACCCGTGGAGCTTGTGATAATGTCGCGCCCTCAGCCGCTTTCCGAGAGCGATTTCACGGAGAAAATCCGCGAGATTTATCGAAAGGTTTACGGCTGCTGATACCGAGAATTTCAAATTTTTTCAACCCCCTTGACAAATCGCGCTCGGCGTGGTATATTATATGTTCAAAACAAGGTTTTGGACTATATACGCAGGTGTGGCGGAATTGGCAGACGCGCTAGCTTCAGGCAGCGTTACGACAGTGTGATTTTTTGAGTCCCTTTTTGAGACTTTTTTTGTATTCAAAACCATTTGCAATAGAACAATGCGGCAGATTGACGGTCTGCTGCATTCATTATTACTTTGAAACGATTTCGCCGTCGGAAATCTCAATAATTCTCTTGCATTGATTTGCAATACCCAAATCATGCGTGACGATAATTACGGTTTTCCCTTCGTCGTTGAGCTTTTTGAACACGCTCATTATATCGGCGGCGGTTTTGCTGTCAAGTGCGCCCGTTGGCTCGTCTGCGAGAATTATCGACGGCTCGTTGACGATAGCACGGGCAATGGCAACGCGTTGCTTCTCGCCGCCCGAGAGCGTTTTGGTTTCCTTGTTTGCGAGATGAGTAATATTCATCTTTTCAAGCGCTTCCATCGCTTTTTTCTTTTTGTTTGAAGCTTTTATCGGATAAAGCGGCAGCATTACATTATCAATCGTTGAATAATCCTCAATCAGCGCAAAATCCTGCTTTACAAAGCCGATTTCCCGAGCGCGGATTTTTGCCGCAGCGTTTTCCGGAATTTTGGAAACATCTTGATTGTTGAAAAAATATTTACCGCCCGAAAATGTGTCAAGCATTCCGATAATGTGCAAAAGCGTTGACTTGCCCGAGCCTGATTTCCCGACAACCGCGCAGAATTCTCCATCTGCAATTTCAAGCGAAACGCCGTTCAGAGCCGCAAAACGATTGTGTTTTTTGGGGTTGTAAATCTTTGTGATATTATTCAGTTCAATCATTATTTTGCCCTCCTCAAATATTCAACAGGCGATGTTTTCCGGCTCTTTATCGTGGGAATTATCATCGACAGTGCAATCAGCACAGCGCAGACAATCAATGTTGCGAGTATATTTTCCAAAGAAAACGACGCAGACGTGAAAAATTCAACCTTAAACAAGCACAGCGTCTGATGTACGCACACAAAAATTATTGTTGAAATGACAAACATAAAAATCATATTGAAAAAGTGGAAGAACAGTATTTTCCGCCGCGAATAGCCGCACAGCCACAGCACTCCGTTTCGGTATTCGCATTTTGCGTTCATAATTATCGAAACGCTTACCGTTCCGATAATAACCGCCAGCGACACGCAAACCAACAGCGGGATAAAATCCTTCAAATCCTCCCACAACGCTTTTTGCGAATTATTGAGAATTTTAGTGCCCTCCGTAACTCCCGCTTTTGTTGACAGGATTTCAAGATTTTTGCTGTAATTGTCGTCATTGAACTGCAAAACAAAGCCCATCTCAATAGAAAACAAACTTTCGTGCCCAATAACCGAGCTTTTTCTCGTGAGAATAAATTTCTTGAAATTATCCGACGTCACATAAAAATCCTTTATCGAAAAGCTCGTTCCCGTACTGTATAGACGCATAAGCGGCAGGAATGTCTGCGGGGTAAGAATACCGGTGATTTCGAGGTCAATTGCTTCATTATCACTGTAAGTGTAGCTGAATTTGCCTGTCTGACTGCCGAAACTCGCGACTGCTCCGCTGTAATTTCCCGACATCAGCGGCAGAGCAAGCTTATCATAAATTTCATCGCTCAAGGCGATTATCTTTACATCATCGGGCGAGTTTCCGTCAAACAAAATCGAATCAAAGAGCTTGTATTCACCAACCAAATCGTTAAGTATCAGCTCACGAGATTGTTCTTTGGTTTTTACAAGTCCGCTGATTTTATTTTGCGTGTAATTTGTATCCCAAACAAACACGGAATTTTCGCTTAAAACCACGTTGTACGCCTTATCGAGCATATTCCTGTCCGCGATAGTGGAAACCGAAATATTGACCGTGAGCAGCAATGCGGCAATCTCAATTATCGTCAGCAGATACGCCAATCTGTTTGTGCGAATTGACAGAAAAATCATATTCAATAAATTCATCAGCTCACCTCATATCCCGCGCAGCTCATCGCTTACCGATTTATTGAGCGTCGGCAGCACATAAATCAAAAACAGAACCGCTGTTACCATAGCAAATCCCAGCACAAAGCAAACATAATAACCGAAATCAAACATTGAATAAACAACGGGCGAGTATAAGGCAATCACCGGTTTCAGCAGCTCAAACAGAGCGCACGAAACCACAACGCAAACTGCTGAAATTCCAATCGTTTCGAGCATCGGAAAGGACAAAGCCTTCCATTTTGAAAAGCCGCAAAGTCTGAATATCGCATAATCATTTTTGCGCTTTTCGATTATAAATTTGATAATCGTCATAAAATTGAAGGACATTATGAACATCAAAAGTGCGGTTACGATAATTGTCGCGGTTTCTTTTCGGATATCAAGCAGGTTCTTGATTTCGGGTGTATAAGACGTGCAAACCGTATTATACTCGCCGACAACGATTTCTCTGAACAGCTTGTCTATCTCGTCAGCCTGCCGCTGCGTGGGAATTATATCCAACTTAAAATGTATAGAGCTTACTTTTGCATCATCGGGCTCGCTGCCGAGAAACAGAATAACAGCATTCCACGGAATTCGGCTTCTAATCAAATACTCATCGCCGTCGTTTCCGAAAAGAAGGTGCTGTTCATCGGAAAAAACATATTTGCCGCTGTCGCTGCCTCCACCCGTGGACAAAAGCACAAGTTTTTCGTGATTAAGAAACTGTTCTTCAGTAGGGAGGGCAGCTTTTTCCAATGGAACTTCGTGTTTAGTGCAATAATTAACCATATCTTCATAAGTCGAAAAATACATCACGGTATTGAAGTAATTGTATTTCATATAATTCAGAGAAACTTCCACGATCTTGATTTTTATTGGAGATTTTTCGCAGAATTCATAAATTCTGTCACGCATAACCTCCGCCGTTGGCAGCGCGGCAATCGCTTCCTTGACCTCGGCTTTTTGTTCCTCCGTAAGAGATGGGTCGTCACTTTTTAAATTCGTCCGCGGATTAAAGGTGTACTTATATCTTGACGCGTAGTATTGCGCTATATTTTGGTCATTGTTGGACGAAAAATCCAAGATTACACACAGCGAAAACAAGGCGATTACAACCATAATCACCTCGCATACCGCGATTATAGCATAGGTTAAAGAATGCTTTTTGAACAAATGCAGTAAGTATTTCCCAAACACCGGAATTCCCCTTTCACAACAACCTCGCTCACAAAAATTATAGCATTTTTTCTCCAAAAAAGCCATTACAAAACGCTTGCTTTTGGCTTATTTTTTTGCAACACTTTTAAATCTTGCTTGAACAAAAATGCGAAATATTCACGGTATATCAGAATTAAAACCAAATCTTCACAATCGGAAAGATTAATAGGGCATAAGCACACCACTCAAGAAAAATCGACGAAACTATTTTCCCCAAATGCCTATGCCCTTTGATGTAGGTAAAAATTAACTGTTTGAATTGGGGGTTAATTCAATGATATAGCCGTCCATAAAATGCGATGTAGACCCTGTGCCATCATAAATCTCACCCATATAGTTTGCTCTGTTCATATTCTCCAAGCGATTTGCTGTTGGACAAACGAATTGTGTTCGTGTTCACCGTTTTTGTCCAACTCGCGCCGTCAACATTGTTCCATATCCAGAACCAGCCGCTGTACTTTTCAAGAGTCTGCTCAACGGTTATGCTGACAACCTCGCCTCTTGTTTCGCTTGTGCAATATGCCGTGCTGTCAATAATGCTCAATGTTGAAATCGGATTTTCTGCAATTTCATATGCCGGCGAAATATCTTCTTCAGCATAATAATCCGTGGTTTCGGCAAAGGCAGCTGCATTAAAGCACGTTGATAAGCAAATCACAGCCCCAAGCGACGCCATTAACTTTTTAAGGTGCATTGGTTAACCCCCTTTCCTTAATTTTTAGAGGATTTTTGTCCCTCTATAATATACATCTGTTTTTTACAACAATTAGGGAACATAACTATTTCAATTTCATAAAGTTTGTGAACCTTGCACAAATTTAAAGCGCTTTCTTTGTCTAAATTTGCATCAATTTGTATTATATAATCCCCGATATCCCACGCAACAACTGTGCTTTTATAATCATCGTGACTAAAATCAATACACAAACCCATACTGTCGTTAATAATCACTTCTTCTAGTGAACGATGTTCCGTATTGTAATGCGGTTCAAAATTCTCCTTAACCCATTGGCTTAATGCAATTGTCTGTTTGGTAGATTTATTCATATATAATGTGTAAACACTTATTGGCGATAAATCCGTTTCAACGATTTCAAATCCCTCGGGAACATAGTCCAAAGCGTATTTGTATTCGATTGTTTTCGGACTGCCTTCAATGTTTGCGGAAAACATTTTCGTGTAATCGTGATACACTGTGCCGCGGAAATCCTCCGACCTGAAAACAACAACCGCGCCCACGATAACCGCCAAAAATGCAAGCACCGCGGCTATCAAGAGCGTACGTTTAAGCGAGCGTTTTTGAGCTGTTCTGTGCTCCGTGACAACATTTGGCGCAGAATTTGCGGCTGACAAAATCCGCTTCATATTTCGTTTGTGCCTGTAGGAAAAGCGGTGCTCGGGCGCGTCCTCGGGAAGAGAAAATTTCGCCGCACACACCTGTTCAAGAATTGCTTTAAACTCGGTTTCGCTCATTCTTCTTCCTTTCCGAGATAATCGTTTATTAGCTTGTACGCGTCTGAAATTCGCTTTCGTACAGCGGTTTCGGAGGTATTGAGAACACTCGCAATTTCGCGGCAGTTCAGGTTGTAGACGCTCTTTAAGATAATTGCCTGCAATTTGGTTTCGGGTAGCGTTTCAAGAAATCCTGTCAGCTCCTCGCCCGAGATTTCTCCGATGACAATATCCTCAACGGAAAGTCTCTCATCGGGCAATTCCTCAGGCAGCTCGTCAAAATTGCTCCTGCTTTTGTAGCTAAACATATCAAAAATAACGTTTCTAATTATAATAACCGCATAAGGCAGTCTTTTGTGAGTTGGAATTTCAAAAAATTTTTCGTTAGCGAGAAAAATTTATCCGGTTTTTCCGCAATTCCTAGAAAAGTTTCCTGAATAGCGTCCTCCGCGTCTTGCCGATTATGCAGGCGCTCGAGCGCAATAGAATACAGTCTGCTTTTGTTCTCCTCGTAAAATTCGGAAAGCTCATTCCTCTGTTCTTCGCTTTCCAGAATAGCCAGTGCCGCTGATATCATAGTAATCACCCTTTTCTCACTTGTTTTGTTTCATTATATCACCGAATCGAGAAAAATGCAAGAACAAATATGAATGCTTATCTCAAAATTTATACGGCTTTTTTGGAAAAACTACTTGACAAACCGCGAGCATTGTGATATAATACTTTATGTTCAGTGGGAAACCATTGGATTTAATACGCAGGTGTGGCGGAATTGGCAGACGCGCTAGCTTCAGGTGCTAGTGATCGCGAGGTCGTGTGGGTTCAAGTCCCGTCACCTGCACCACCAGCGTGGCGCTGGATCCTATTTCGCCCCTAGTTTGTTCTAGGGGCGATTTTTTTGCCCGAAGATTACCGAGTAAAAGCCCGACTTTTTCAGCGTTTTTGTAAATTTCGCAGGCGACACGATGTCGCCGGTGCACGAAAAAACGAAAAGCCGCGGGTTGTTCGCAAATCATAGTTTGAAATATACTTTTCGCCCCTAGTTTGTTCTAGGGGCGATTTTTTATCCGATTACAACAAATCACACAATCCGCCGCGAGATTATCTTCAATTATTCCGAAGAAGCTCAAGCGCGCCTATACTGCGTACAAAAACTTACGCCAACCCCGAAAAATTTCCGGTAATTCCGGCTATCTGATACATTCTAATCTTTTGGGTTATGTCCGTATAATTCGGCGTTTGCGGAGCTTTTTCGCTTTCTTTTGCAAGGTCAGAAAGCTCGTTTGCAAGCAAATTGAGATTTGCATTAAGCATAACAATTCTTGACGCCATATTTTTCATTATATCTACGGCATTTTTTGCATTGTCGCGCACAAACCCCTCAAACTGCTCTGCCATGACGCGCATTACCATAACCTCGCCCACTGCCACAACGGTATATGGGCTTGGTTTTCCCGCAAGAAGCGAAACCTCTCCAAAGCACTTCCCCTCTGAAAGCACGCCGATAAAGTACTCGTTTTCTTCACCGAAATGCAGATAAAGCGCGGCTTTTCCCGAGATGATTTTGTACATTTCATTTCTTGTATCACCCTCGTGAATCATCACCTCATTATCACCGAAAAGCGTCATCAGCGGTTTTTTTTCCATAAAACAATCCTCCCATATTAGTTTTATTCTATATATTTTATACATCACTTTTGCGTTTTTGTAACACACTCTTTGCAATTTTCACTCCGAAAACACAAAAAACCCGAACTTTTTACAGCTCGGGCTTTTTGCGAATTTATTTGAAGGTAACGCTGTTGTTGAGAACGGGCGCGCTGTACAGGAAAAGAACGTCCTGTCCGTTGAATTTAACGAAATTGCTCAAAAGCTGCGGCGCGAGATAACGTATGTCAATCAGCGTGATTTTTGCGTATCCCTCGGCAAACAGCGGCGCTATGCTGCTCGCAAACGAGTCGCGGAAAATCAGCAGCTCCTTGTCGGTTGTCGCGTTCGGATTTTCGATAGTGAGCAGAGATTTTGCTCCCGAGAGAAAGATTTCATACGGGTCTTTTCCCGAGGCAAGCTCCAAGTTGTACACATCGATATAGCTGCTCGTTTCGCCGTCAAAAACCTTGCATTCACGCAAAATATCATTTGTGAGATAAACCAGCTTGTCAGGTTCAATCGAAATCTCCGCCTGCCTGCAATGCACGCCGAAAAAGTCGCCCTCAAGCTCGGTCTGAGAGTACTCCGACGAAAGCGAAACTCCCATTTTCTCCGCGATAAACTGCGCGATATCAACAATCTTTTCCTGCTTCCAGTGAGTGTCCGTGCGGTAATAATCCGAAAGCTCCAGCATAGGATAAATGTCAATATATTTCGCATAATCCATCTGCTTCGTGAGCATCTCGGCAAGCTCGCCGTAATCAAGCGCGGGATAGCCGTTTTCCTTTGCGAGAAAATAATTCTTGTCGGGAACAACCGTCACGTAAATATTGTCGCACTTTCCGCTCAAAAACTGCTCGTTGATATACGCAAAGCGCTTTGCGGCGTAGTTTATGTTTTTCTCGCTGAGCGGGTATTCAAGCTTTGCCGCGTATCCGTCAACCACATAAACGCCGTTGTCATCGCGGGCGCCCGAAACATACTCGCTTTCCTCACTGCTTGAAGTACTCTCGGTCGAAGAAACTGAAGTCTGCGAGGAACTGGAAATGTCCGAGGAAACGCTGTTATTTGCACAGCCCGTGAGAAGCAGAGCTGCTAAAATCGCTGCTGAAATAAACTTTTTCTTCATCATAAAATCGGCTCGTCAATCAAAATTTTTGAAGTGGGATAAGCTTCGGCGAGGTGCTTGGTGAACGCGTTGAGGGCGAATTCCTTTCCGAAAGCGCTGATTACATAATCATCAACGGTTGCTACAATCAGCTTGTCGGGGAAACCGCAGCACCACATACGGTTCTGAATGTTCGCTCTGATTGCCTCCGCGAGAGCCGCCGCGTCTGTTCCCGCAGCAACGTGATATGCGCCGGAGGTAAATGTATTTGCGTTCATCATGTGCATAAGCGAAGCCGCGCTGTCGATTTTCGCAATTTCCGCCGCAGGATAACCAACCACGTTGTCAATCGCTTCAGGCTCGCCAAGTCCGACTTTACCCGCGCCTTCAATCAATTCATCAGTGCTGAAATCGCCGCCGGTTGCGGGGAAACGCTCGTCATCACCGAAAAGCGCGTAAATGCTGTTGAGCAAAGTCACGGGGTCGGAGATACTGCTCTCGGGTTTGCTTTCCTCGGGTTTGCTTTCCTCGGGTTTGCTTTCTACGGGCTTGCTTTCCGTTGAACT